>CAIQOO010000102.1 GCA_903873485.1 uncultured beta proteobacterium
CCCGCTGGGTGTCGCGTTGGCCCGGCATCTGCCCAACCGCCCCTTGCTGGCAGCTTTTGCCCTGGTATTGCTGTATTCGGCCCAGCGCATCCTGCGGCGCCCGGCGCCATCCGAGCAGGCGCTGAGGTCAGTGCCGTGCCAAGTCAGCCCGAGTGACCGGCGCCTGACTTGGACCCGGCCATGCGCCCGCGCACTGGCCGGCACCGGCCTGGTTTCTGGCTTGCTGAGCGGCTTGCTCGGTGTCGGCGGCGGCTTTGTCATCATTCCGGCACTGGCACGCTACACCGACCTGGAAACGCGCAGCATCCAGGTCACCTCGCTGGCCGTGATTGCGCTGGTGTCGATCAGCGGGGTGACCGCCGCAGCAGCGCAGGGCGCGCTGCCCTGGCAAGTCGCGCAGCCATTCGCCCTGGGTGCCGTGCTGGCACTGCTGGCCGGGCGACACTTGGCGGGAAAGCTCGATGCCAAACGCCTGCAGCAAGCCTTTGCCTGGTTCACCCTGCTGGTGGCGCTGCTGATGATGGCCCGGGCGTTGGGCTGGGTGGTTGATTGATGGTGCCTGAGCCATTGGCGAGCCATATTCCGATTGCCGGAATGCTGATTTGGCAGGCCCCGCCCGGCAACAATCGATGGTCACCTGTCTGCGATCTGATCTTGCACCCAGCGCCGCACCTCGGCATACGGGTAATGTGCCAGCGCGGCAAATCCGCCTTGGCTGCGCGCCTTCAGTCTGGTCAGCAGCGGGGCGGTGATGCCGCATAAAAAACGGGTCAGGGTCTCGGCGCTCAGCGGCTCGCCGTGATGCAACAGATGGCGCTCCATCAGCAAATCACACAAGGCTGCAAAGTTGTGCGAGCCCAAGTCTGGCAACGGTGCCGGCGGCGGCAGGTGCGCCACCTGGCCCAAGCAGACCGAGCAATGCCCGCAGTGCAGCGGTGCCTGATCATCGCCAAAATACGCCGCCAGCCGCTGGCTCAGGCATTGCTCGCTGGCAAAAAAGGCCAGCATGGCGTGGATGCGCGCCACTTCGCTGGTTTCCTTGGCGGCAAAGTAGCTGCTCAGTTCTGCGCCCAGCGCAGCGCGGTCAAAAGCCGGCTGCAGCACCGCATACACCTCGGTGACATGTTTGGCTTCTAGTTCAATCCAGCCTTTTTCCTGAAAATATTCCAGCGCCCGGACGACCCGGCTGTGCTCGGCCTGATGGCGCTGGTACAGCGTCTGAAAATCCAGCGTGCACCAGGTGCGCGCCCGAATCGAACATTGCACAATCGCCAGCACAAACTCGGCGCGCTCGCCGCTGAATTTGGCCAGCAGTTGCGCCGGATCAATCAGGTATTTGAAACGGTATTCGGCAAAATAAGACAACCGTGCGGCAATGATTGAGCGCAACTCCAGTTGCACCAGCAGGGTTTTGAGTGGCAGCAGGCGGATGTTGCTGCGCTCGGACAAGGCAGTAAGCTGCACTTCCCAGGGCTGCTGCGCTGGCACCGCCAAAATCTCGCCCAGCACCAAGTCAATGCCAATTGGCTCGGGGGTGTCGCCATAGACAAAGTTTTCCAGCACCTGCAAGCTGTCGCGGTTGGCCAGCACCAGGCAGTCGGCCGGCAGACCGTCGCGGCCAGCGCGACCAATCTCCTGGCTGTAGCCCTCAATCGATTTGGGCAGGTCAAAGTGCACCACATGGCGAATATTGCTTTTGTCAATGCCCATGCCAAAGGCAATGGTGGCGACGATGCAGTTGCACTGCCCGGCCATGAAACGCTGCTGCAAATCAACCCGTACTTCAGGCACCAGCCCGGCGTGGTAGGCCGCCGCATCAATGCCATGCTGGTTCAGGTGCCGCGCCACGTCTTCGGCGGTTTGCTGCAGGGTCACATAGACAATGCCCGGCTGCTTGGGCCGGCCGGCCAGCCATTGCACCAGACGGCGCAATCTATCCGGGCCGCTGACCGGTTCAACCGTCAGGTGCAAGTTAGGGCGGTAAAAGCCGGTGCGCACCACGTCCTGGCTGTCAATCGCAAACTTGGCCTGCATGTCGGCCACCACGGCCGGGGTCGCGGTGGCGGTCAGCAGCAGGGTTTGCGCAATGCCCAGCTCGCGCTGCTGGTGCGGCAGCTTGAGGTAATCGGGGCGAAAGTTGTGCCCCCACTCCGAGATGCAATGGGCCTCATCGACCACCAGCAGCGAGATCGGCACGCTGGCGATGAAATGGCGAAAGCGCTCGTTTTTCAGGCGCTCCACCGAAACCATCAGAATTTTGAGGGTGCCGGCACGGGCCTGCGCCATCACCGACTGGGTCTGCTCGCGGCTTTGGGTCGAGTCGATGCTGGCCGCCGCGATGTGGTGCCGCCGCATAAAAACCAGTTGGTCGTGCATCAGCGCCAAAAGCGGCGACACCACCAGGGTCAGGTGCGGCAGCAGCAATGCAGGCAACTGGTAGCACAGCGACTTGCCCGCGCCAGTCGGAAAAATTGCCACCGCCGAGCGCCCGGCCAGCAGCGCGCCAATCACTTCTTGTTGGCCGGGGCGAAATTCGGTGTAGCCAAAAACACGTTGCAGGGTTGGGTACATGGGATGTATTGCTCCAATCATGGCTTGGCTGCAAATTATCACTCTTTTTGGCCTCCAGCCCTTTATCCATCAGCGCTGACAGCTATAAAAATAAAACTAAAGCCAGTGGTTCAAACCTCCTGATTGAGAAAGCGGCAGTTCCCCTGAAACCAGGCGGTTTCAGATGTCGGCCGTCACTTCAAGCACATCGCCGTTGCCGAGGAACAGGTCAGTTTTGGAGCCATTGCGGGCGGCGCCGCGCTGCACCGGCAAGCCGGCCTCCAGCATCTTCTGCACAGTCGTCATGCCGGTGCAGTGGTTGCAGGCGAGCCGCTCGATGGCGTAGCTGCCAAGCTGCGCCACGATGCGGTCACGCTCTGCGTCCCAGTCTTCAAACGGTGCAATATGCAGGCCGCCATAGATGGCATGGATGTGCTCGCCGCCGACAAAGGTTTTTTTCGCATAGTCCAAGAGATTGAGCACGTCCGCAGCGCGTTTCAACCTGCTCGACCATCGGCGCCATTTGTGCCATGTCGCTACCTGTGGTGACGACATCGACCCCCGTGATGGCCATGCTTTAGGCGTGATGACATGGGTTGGCTCCAGCCAGTCTCTGAGGGTCCGCGCCAGCACCGCTTGGTAAAGTTCCTGTTTGCAGCCAAAGTAGTAATGCAGGTTGGCTTTGGGCAGGCCGGCCGCTTCGGCAATGGCGGCCATGGTGGCGCCGCCAAAACCGGCCCCGGCAAAGACCCGCTCGGTGGCCGCGAGGATCAGCGTCTCATTGGCCAGGCGAATCGGGCTTTTGCTGCTGCTGTCGTCAGTAACAGTACTCGGCAGGGTCAACACCGGTTCAGTCGCGACAACACCTTTACGCATTGATTTGCCGCGACCGGTGACCTTTTTTGAAAATCCCGACCGGGCTTACTTGGCAGCGGCTTCCCACACCACATGAGAATAGGCGGCCTTGCCCGGGTCTTTCTTGATCACCGGCGAGCTGCCAGCCGCCAGCAACACCTTCACGGTGCGTTCAAACGCGGCCGGTTCCAGGTAGCCAATCTTGGCGGTACCGGCATTGGTGATGAGTTTGGCGACGTTTTCCATCTGGCGTTTTTGCACTTTCTCGGTGGCGCTGCCGGAGGCATCCGCCGCCACCACAATTTTGGCGGCGCCAGCCGGGTCTTTCACCGCATCATTCCAGCCCTTGAAGCTGGCCTTGAGGAACTTGCCCATACGCGCTACAAAGGCCGGGTCTTTGAGCTTGGCCTCCAGCACATACAGCCCGTCTTCCAGCGATGCGACACCTTCTTTTTCATAAAAGAAGGTGACCAGGTCGCTCTCTTTGACACCAGCGTCAACCACTTGCCAGTATTCGTTGTAGATCATGGTCGAGATGCAGGCGGCCTGGTTTTGCAGCAGCGGATCGACGTTGAAACCCTGCTTCAGAATTTTGATGTCGGAGTCGGTCTTGTAGCCCAGCTTGGCCATCCAGTTCAAAAACGGGTACTCGTTGCCGCCATACCAGACACCCAGGGTTTTGCCCTTGAAGTCCTTTGGCGTGGTGACGCCGCTGGCCTTTTTACAAGTTAGCATCAAACCCGACTGGTTGAACACCTGGGCGATGTTGACCAGCGGCACGCCGGCTTCGCGTGCCGCCAAAGCGTCAGGCATCCAGTTCACCACCACGTCGGCCTGGTTGCCGGCAATCACCTGCACCGGCGAAATGTCGGGGCCGCCGGGCTTGATCGTCACGTCCAGCCCGGCTTCCTTGTAATAGCCCTTGCTTTGCGCGACGTAGTAACCGGCAAACTGCGCTTGCGGCAGCCACTTGAGTTGCACCGTGACCTTGTCGGCCGCGCTGGCGCTGATGCTGGCCGTCACGCCGCAGACGGCCAGCACCGCAGCGAGCAGGCCGCTGGTGCAGTTGGAAGAACGAATCATGGGGAAATCTCCTTTTGGGTTGATGAAAAAAGTTCAGGCGCCACGCACCGACGGATGCCAAAACGCGGCGCGCCGCTCAAACTGCACAAGGATAGCGTAGGCCAGCGAACCAGTGACGGCGGCCACCACAATGGCGCTCCACACCAGCGGCATGTTCATGCGCGAGGCCTCGGTTGAGATGCGAAAGCCCAGCCCCGAGGTGGGCGAGCCAAAAAACTCGGCCACGATGGCGCCAATCAGCGCCAGCGTGGCATTGACCTTGAGCGCGCCAAAGATAAACGGCAAGGCCGCCGGCAGGCGCAGCGCCAGCAGGGTGCGGCGGTAGCCGGCGGCATAGCTGTACATCAGCTCACGCTCCAGTTTGCCCGAGGCTTTCAGCCCCGCAAGGGTCGAAACCAGCATCGGAAAAAACGTCATCAGCACCACCACGGCTGCCTTGGACGGCCACTCAAAACCAAACCACATCACCGCAATCGGTGCCACCGCCACCAGCGGAATGGTGCTGGTCAGCGAGGCCAGTGGCAGCAGGCCACGCTGCAAAAATGGCTGCCGGTCAATCGCCACCGCCACCGCAAAACCCAGCCCCGAGCCTAAGCTCCAGCCAATCAACACCGCCTTGAGCACGGTTTGCACAAAGTCGCCCCACAGGGTGGCACTGTGGCTGGCAATCGCTTGCACGATCAGCTTAGGGGGCGGCAGCAGCACGCGCGGAACATCAAATGCCACCACCAGCAGTTGCCAGAAATAGAGGATCCACAGGCCAAACAGGGCCGCCGTGACTATGCCAACCCAGCGGCCACCATCAAGTGCCGCCAGCAGGCGCACCGACTGCACTGCCAGCCCCGCCAACATGATGCAGGCCAGCCAGAACAGCGTGCCGGGTGCCGCGCCCGGCGGCAGTTGACCCTGTGCGGCCGGCTGCATCATCAGCACGGCAGCAGCGGCCAGACAAGCCAGGCCAAACAGCAGGCTGATGATCAGTTGGCGCTTCATGCCTGACCGCCCCGGCGGCGCAATACCAGCCGCTCGACACCGGCGACCAGCGTGGTCAGTGCCAGGCCCAGCAGCGCCGACATCACCAGCGCCGACCAGATTTGCACCGTGTTGCCGTAATACGAGCCGGTCAGCAGCCGCGCCCCCAGGCCTGCCACCGCGCCGGTCGGCAATTCGGCCACCATGGCCCCGACCAGCCCGGCGGCGATGCCCACGCGCAGCGCCGGAAACAAAAACGGCAGCGAGGCCGGCAGCCGCAGCAGCCATAGCGCCTGCCACCAGTTGGCCGCATAGGTGTGCAGCATTTCGGTCTCGATGCGTTGCGGTGAGCGCAAGCCCTGCACCATCGCCACCGTGACCGGAAAGAAGCACAGGTACATGGCAATCACCGCCTTGGGCGCCACACCGGAAAAACCCAGGCTGCCCAAAATCACCAGCACGATCGGCGCAATCGCCAGCACCGGCACGGTTTGCGAGGCCACAATCCAGGGCAGCAAAGCCCGGTCGAGCGTGCGTGAATGCACAATCAGCACCGCCAGCAGCAGGCCCAGCAGGGTTCCCAGCACAAAGCCCCAAAGTGTCGATTCGGCCGTCACCGCCACATGAAACAGCAGGTTGCGTGGCGAGTCAATCGGCCAGTCCACCAGGCTAGACCAAAAGTCAATTGCCACCTGATGCGGCGTGGGCAGCACCGGGCGCTGCATGTCCATGGTGGCCGCGACCAGTTGTTGCCAACTCCAGGCGGCATCAGCCGGCAGCACCCGCTCAATGGCACCAGCGGCGTTCAGCCACACGGCACCGCCATACCAGAGCAGCAAGGCCGCCAGCAACATGACTATCACCGGCAGCCCGTCGCGTTGCAGGCGGTACCCAAAACTGTTGTCTGCCAGCTTAGTCATGGTGACCCTCTGCCAGCGCTTCCCGGACCTGGTGCGCCACCTGAATGAATTCGGTGGTATCGCGCATGGCCAGATGCCGGTCATCGGGCAGCGGCGACTCCAGCACTTTCACAATGCGCCCGGGGCGCGGCGACATCACCACGATTTTGGTGGACAAATAGACCGCCTCGGCAATCGAGTGGGTGACAAACACCACGGTGCGACGTTCGCGTTGCCAAAGCTGCTGCAGTTGCTCGTTCAGGCGGTCACGGGTGATCTCGTCGAGAGCCCCAAACGGCTCGTCCATCATCAAAATCTTGGGTTCGAACGACAAGGCGCGGGCAATTGACACACGCTGCTGCATGCCGCCGGAAAGCTGCCAGGGGTACTTGCCCTCAAACCCGGTTAGCCCAACCCGCTCCAGATGCTCTTGGGCGATCGCTTTGGCATCGGCTTTGGTGCGCCCCTGAATTTGCAGGGGCAAGGTGACGTTGGCCAGCACAGTGCGCCACGGAAACAGCGCCGGGGCCTGAAACACATACCCATAGGCGCGCGCCAAACGCGCCTCGTGCGGCGTCACACCATTGACCAGCACCTGACCGGCGCTGATTTGTTCCAGGTCGGCAATCACCCGAACCAGGGTGGTCTTGCCACAGCCCGAGGGGCCAATCAGCGCAACAAACTCGCCCTCATGAATGTTGAGATCAACTTGTTCGAGCGCATGAACCGGCGTGTCTGCCGTCTGATAGACGACGCTAACATGGCGGATTTCGACCGCCAGCCGTCCGCCTGCGGGTGGGTTCAGCCTGGACAGAATGGGCGAATCTTCTGGATGGTTCATGGGTACAAAAATAGGGTTGACTGCACCAAAACTGGGCATTGTCGCCAAGAAGTTAACCAGTTGGTCAACTAATTTCAGCATTTCAAGCGATTTTCATGCCAAAAGCGCATCTGCGACCACCGCGTTGCGCCTTGGAAAGGGCTTGGAGAAACCGGTCGGTCACAATCCTGGCAAGTTCATTCAACAGGCGGCGAAACAAATGTCACTTTTTCAGGAGTACCGGCGTCAGTTGGGCGGGTCGTTACTGGTGCTGTTGCAGTTTGGGCTGCTGCTGTGGCTTGCCGTCATGGCTGCGCCACAGTTTTTGCAGGGCCGCGTGGCCATCACCTGCTGGCTGCTGGCCCTGCTGTCAGGGGCCCTGGCTGGCTGGACACTGCTGCATAACCGGCTGGGCAACTTCAATATTCATCCGGCCCCAAAATCCGGCGGAGTGCTGGTCACCAGCGGACCCTACCGGTGGCTACGTCACCCAATGTACGGCGCGGTGTTGCTGGCAGCGGCAGCCCTGGCGCTGCTGTCAGGTTCCTTGTCGGCCTGGCTGGCCTGGGGCGCGCTGGCCCTGGTGTTGTGGGTGAAAGCCCATCTGGAGGAACACTGGTTGCGCGAACACCACCCGGCCTACGCCGACTACTGCAAAAAAAGCAAACGCTTTTTGCCCTGGCTGCTGTAAAGCTTGCGGGCCATCGAGCACGAGCAGGTACGCTGGCGCATAAGTCAGCCGCCGCCTCCACAGGACGCTGAACCCGGATTGCCATGCGACCTTGGGCCAAGGTTTTATAGCTACTAAAAACAGAGCTGCTTGCGCTTGTCCCTATTGGGCTGCAGGCCGATTTGGCATAAATATTGCAGCCACCTCAAACAACTGGAAGTCAGGATGCCTGAGAGCTTTCTTGCTGCATGACGGCACATCAATGCGGCATCATGACCGCCGTGCAGCCGCTGTCCAACGCTGAAGGCTTATCGATCCGGGCCTGAAAATGCCGCCGTCATCAGCATGGGAAAGATCACCCCGGCAGCCCCCGCGAGTGACCATGTGCACATCTTGTCCAGCGGCGTTGACGACGGATTGATTGTGCGCCCGTGAAGGCGCTACGTTAGCACGGTGTAAGTCCGTGTCAGGGTAAGCCAAGGCCCTGTAGTCGAAGGTAACTGCGTCGCTGCGAGGCGGGGTGGAGAGCAACTGGAGACAAACTGGCAGTCCGCAGTAAA
>CAIQOO010000103.1 GCA_903873485.1 uncultured beta proteobacterium
CAATCGGGGAGCGGTGGGCAAGCCACGCACCCGTAGGGCTGTCCACAGGCGCGTCCTGTGGACAGGTGGCTTGTCCACGGCGGGCGCGCTACACCACCACCCTGCCATCTGCGACCCAGCGCTCATCAGTGGGTCAATTTCAGTGAGCAGGGGTGGGTCAATTCCCGTGAGCGTCAAAGCCTAGTTGCGCATTAAGAGATTTGCTACTCTCATTGGGAAAAGTTCTAGTTTTACTCACTCACATCGTAGTTTTTATGTTTTTTACCCCACATAAAAGTTCTGTCAGAACTTTTAGAGCAGCATGAGAACCGTGAAATTCAGGATGTTGCGGCTCTTTTTGGCGGTCAACTCAAGCCATTGGAGGCCATGCTTCACAATTTGGGATCTGGCACGCTACCAAGTGGGGATTCCAAGCCCACCGCCGAAAAATCGTGTTCCTCCGACAAAGCTTCATCAACTGAGGCTGAGGTGCAGTGGAGCAGCAAAAGCAGCCAAGATAGCAAAATAGTTCAAAGATAGTTGAACTAGACCGATGATGCGGTGGTTGGTCTGCAAAGGCCACCACCGCATTTTTGTTTAGGGGTTCTACGCCCAAACCAGCGAAATCTTCACTGGTTTTTTTCATTCTTGAAGCTTGAAAGTTTAGCGTACGATTTTTTCCGAATTCTGAGACGAACCCATTAAGACTTGTCATGCGCCAGCGCCAGCTCATTTTGATCAGTTCAAAGACCTGCCCTGATTTCAAAAGGATTAAGACAAGCGCACAGCAGCCGTTCGGGGCGCGACCCCAGTTGGGCCATGCACGACTGCTGGTGTTGTCATATTTTGTGACTATGTCGAAACAAGGCCCGGCCATGCTGTCATCGACCCGCCCGGCACCGTCAACGAACTGGTGATCGTTACGCAGTAACACCGCCCTGGTGCGACACCTGCCCGACTGAGGGCATCGTTCAAATCCTGTGAACACTTTTGGTTTTCATAAGGGGCTCGCAAGTGCCTGAAACACTAGCTTCCAGAGGGAAATGCCTCGAAAAAGTGTTCACTAAAAGAGACGGTTTTTGAACCATGCCTTTTATTTGACTCGAAAGAGGACTTCAGGGCAACCGGGTGATCTGTATGCCTTGTTTCAACATCCTGGTGTCGTAAGATGGTATCGGTCTGGTATGGCTCGTGTGTTTGTCTAAGGTTTTATGCTAGTGATTCATGTTTTTCGGAGGTTTAGGAAAATGCAAGGAATGCTGGTTGGTTTTACTGAAATCTACTTGGGTGGAAGGCAAAAAATTGTTTAAAATCAATGCGTGTTACTGCAATGTTGATTGAATCCCTACAGGTGTCGCAGGGCCGGCAAGGTAAGCGGTGCGACATCAACAACGGCCAGTCCATGAACATTGGGTAACTTGAAAGCGAATTGCGGGCGGCCGCTGGTTAGCGGTTGCCGGTGACTTCAATCTCAACCCGGCGGTCGGGTTGCAGGCAGGCAATCAGCGCCGGGGTGGTTTTTTTGCCAACACAGTCTCCCGGCTTGGTGACAGGCTCGGCTCCATCAACACCGCGGGCGCTGATTTTGCCGGACGACACGCTGGCAGACTCGACCAGGTAGGTCTTGACGGCACTGGCGCGTCGCTCTGACAACTTCTGGTTGTAGGCATGCGAGCCGATGCGGTCGGTGTGGCCGGTCACGCTGATTACCTGGTAGTCCATGCCTTTGAGGTCGGTGGCGAACTTGTTGAGTTCAGCGCGTCCGGCAGGCTTGACCACCGACTTGTCAAAATCAAACAGCGAGTCAGCCGAGAACGTGGTCTTGATCGGTGGCGGTGGTGGCGGCGCGGGCCGTGGTGCGGGTGTTGGCGGCAGTGGCGGCGGCGGGGACACCGTCATCGGCGGCTGGGCGGCAGCCACCGGCATCGGTGCTGCAGCCATTTCCCGGGCCACCGGTATCGGTGCCTTGGCGCCAAAGCGGTACACCAGGCCAAGCGAGGCCAGGTCAACATCGCCCTTGTTGCCCACCGCATCGTCAATCCGGTAGCGCTCGATCTCGGCGCGCAGCGCCAAGTTGTCGGTCATGGCGTATTGCACGCCCATTCCCAGCTTGAGGTTGGTGCTGCGCGAGCTTGGGTCGGGGTTGAGCACATGCACATTGCCGGTACCACTAAAGCTGTCTTGCGCCTCAGTGTAGGCGGCGCCAATGCGGCCAAAGACCGAGAAGCGCTCGGTAATCGGCAATGTGCCCACGACATCGAGGTTGACGCCGCGCAGTGCAATCTGGCCGTTCAGGCTGCCCGCTGGCGAGGTGTCGGCAACAAAGCCAAACTGCCCCAGGTCGAAATAGCCGCCTTCCAGCGCCAGGCTTTTGTTGAACTGGTAACCACCAAAAATTTTGTAGCCCAGATCCCGGTTGATGTCCGAGATGGCGATGCTGCTCAGGCCGCTGCCGAGCAGCCCGCTGGTGATTCTGGCATCGTCAATCGTGGCTTGTGTCTGGCCAACATTGGCGCCAAGGTACCAGCCTTTGTCGTCGGCCAAAGCGCCGCTGCAAGCGACGACCGCGACGGCCATCAGGCTGAGTTTGGCAGTGGCCGAGGAAGCTTTGGATGTTGTGAGTTTCATGTTTTTCTCCGAGGGAATAAGCCCTCCCAGGACGATGCCTGGGGTTGGGCAGGGCGAGTTCTGAAGGGCGGCTTACAGGCCGGGCAGGTTGATGACCGTGTTGGCCAGCGTGACCGATGCGCGCGGGGAGAAAACCCGGCCATTCAAGGTCACGACAGCCGTGTTGCCAGCAGTCGAGAACACCGCACCACTCTGGGTAATCAGGGTTCCCGCCATGGTGCCGCCGCCAGCAGCGTTGATGGTGGCTGCGCCGCCCACTTGCCAAAAGACGTTTTTAGCCTGGGCACCGCCGGCAAGAATAATGCTTTGCGGAAACGCCGCACCCGGGCCACCCACGGTCAGCGCGTTGTCCATCTGGAACACCCAGACAGCATTGGCATTGCCCTGCGCATCCAGGGTCAGGTTGCCGCCCTGAACCAGGAACGAGCCGTCCGGCGCGGTATAGGTGCCAGGCAGCAGCGTCAGGTTGGCCAGATTGCTGCCGGGGTTGGCGCCGGCCGGCATGGCCTCCAGCGTCAGGTAGGCAATAAATGCGTCCAGCCGTGCTTGCAGGGCCAAGGTGCAGGAAGCGGCGTTGCTGCCGGTCGATGTCGGGCCCGTCACGGCGTTGGTGCAGGTGTTTATCTTGCCATTCACCACGCCCATGTTGGCCGATGTTTCGGTGTAGCTATCGCCTTGGGTGTCGTGAAAACCGGTGATCATCGCGGTGCTGCTGGCGGTGCTGCCGATGTCGCCATTGATCTGCGTCAGCGTGCCGGTATTGGTCAGGCCGGCAAGGCCGCCAATGCTGCCGTAGCCTGTAGCGGTGCCCAGGTGGATGGCTGGCACCGCCCCGGCAGCAGCTTCGGTGGTGAAAGTCCATACCTTGGCGCTGGCCAGCGGATTGCCTGCCAGGTCGGTCATGCCGGTGCGCAGCGTTGCCGTGTAGGTGGTGCTGCTGGCCAGGGCGCTGGCCGGGGTGAAGGTGACGGTGTTGCCGAGGGCATCCAGCGCCACCGTGCCGGTGACACCGGCGATCTGGAAGTTGGCGCTGTTCATCGTCAGCGGGTTCATCGCCTCATTGAACAGGGCCACCACGGCGCTGCGGGTTGATACCGTGCTGGCTTGGTTGGCCGGGCTGACCGACAGCACGGCAGGTGCAGTGGTGTCGAGTGCTGCGGCACCAGACGCGGTACTCCAGTTGATGACATAGTCGTTGACCATGCTGTTGCCCGCCAGGTCCTGGACACCGCCGCTGCCGCCCTTGATCGTCAAGGTGTAAGGCGTGCCGGGAGCGAGGTGGCTCAAGGGTGCAAATGTGGCATCGACCCCGGTGTAGTTGATGACCCCGGCGACCACTGCGCCGGAAGCCGCATTTTTCAGCGAGAAATTCTGTTGCGTCAGATGTAATGGGTTCATCGCTTCGCTAAAGCTGACACCCGGCTGCGTATTGATCGGCAGGTTGCTGGCCCCATTGGGGTAGTAGCTGCCGGCGACGGTGGGTGCCGTGGTATCGGCTATTGCACCGGTTGAGAACTGCCAGACAAAGTTGCTCGCCAGCGGAATGCCGGTGTCGCCTTGGGCGCTGCGGGTGATGCTGGCGGTACACAGGGTATTGCTGGGCAGGCTGCTGCCCGCCGCGAGCGTGAGGGTGGCGGTTTGACTGCTTGCCAGATAACGCACCACGGTATTGGCCACCGGCGTTGCGGCCGGGCAGGCCAGCGTGAAACTGCCAGAGTTCAGTGAACCGGGGTCCATTGCCGTGCTGAAGGCGGCGGAGATGACCTGGGTGTTGACCGATACGCCGGTAGCCTGGGACAGCGGGGCAACCACCGTGACCACCGGAGGCACCAGGACAGCGACTTCACCCGCGCCCAAAATAGTGGCGCGCCCGCCATCGCCGCCGCCGCATGCTGCGGCAAGAACGCCCGAAAACACCACCATGGCGCGTGGCAGCAGTCTGGAATAACCCTCAGAAATCTTCATTGGATGACCTTTTATTGAATTGCATAAAAAAATTGCGGGGCGTCGCTGGCAGCGAACTTGCTGCCAGCGATGCTGTGGGTGTGTGCTATCCACTCTGGTTTTCTGCATCACGGTGCCGAGTATTGGCAGTGGCAGCCACCAGGTCTGTGCGTTTGCGAACATTGCGCCACCGGGTTGACGATAAAACTGATTGGCCGGGCAATGTGGACCAGCGCACAGACGCGCCCGGTCGCCCTGGCCTATCGTTGGTGCTCAGGAGAACCTATGTCAAACCCGTTCCATCTTCAAGCCGTCACCCGAAACACTGCAGGCATTGCAACACCACCGTTTGCTGACGCGCCCAGGCCAGTTCGCGACCAGGCCACCGAATGGCAATTCAACCAGCAGTTCATTGCCATGCTCAACGCCTATCGCGGCAGCGGGGGTCTGGCCCGGGCGCAGGAAGTGGCGACCCGGTTCAAGTTGCATGGCCGTACCGCCGTCAACAACCTGGCCGACTGGATCCTCAAGCGCCATGTCATCAGCCTGGAGTGGGCCGACAAAATCTGGCTGCCCTGGTGCCAGTTCAACCCCGACACCATGACGCTGCTGCCGGGTTTGAGCGAGGCGCTGTCGGAGCTGGTCACGGTGTATGACGACTGGGAGGTTGCCCACTGGTTTTCACAACCCAACCCCTGGCTGGCCGACGGCTCGCCCGCCGACCGGCTGGCTTTGGCCGCGCCAGAAGTTTTGAACGCCGCCCGGGCCGAGCGTTTTATGACCGTTCGATGAGTTGGTTATAAGCTGCAAAATAGATAGCTTACAACGCTTGTCTGATAAGGGCTGCAGGCCGAAAAGTCATGTAAATGGGGCACTTGGAGCGGCTCAGATGGCCACGGCGGGTCAAGGCTTGGCTGCACGGCTGTCGGCGCGGTCATCGCATGCCCTGCAGGGGCGCCCAAGCTTTGCGGGTCAAACCGGCCTGCTGATGTTTTCAATGATCCCTACATGGGCAATGGTTTAGCCATGTGATATTCTTTACTTTTAAAATGTAAGGAGTTGACCATGTCCGCCGCTATTGCTGCCCCTGAACTGGCTGATTTACCTTCGGTTGAGGCGGTTGTCTCAACCAAAGGCCAGGTCACCTTGCCGGCCGCCATGCGTGCCAGACTGGGCATCGTGCCCGGCTCGCACATTCATTTTGAGCTGCGCGGCAAAGAACTGGTGATCAAGCCGGAACTGCCGATGAGTGCCTACCGTGGCATTCTGAAAGGTTATGACTTAGGCGACATTGAGCCAGAAAAAGAAGCCGATCGGACATTTGAATGAACCTCGTTGATTCCTCTGGCTGGATCGAGTATTTGATGGACACGGATCGCGCCGATTTGTTTGCCGCTGCCATCGAAGACCGCCACCATCTGCTGGTGCCCACCATTGCGCTGTTTGAAGTTCACAAGGTACTCAGCCGCAGCTTGCCCGAGGCGCTGGTGAAGCAATGTCTGGATGTGATGCGCCTGGGGCGTGTGCTGGATTTGACCGATGCGCGGGCGGTGGCGGCTGCCAGGGCGGCACGCCAGCACCGGCTGGCCCTGGCCGATGCGGCGATGTACAGCATGGCGCGCGAGTTGGATGCCCGGTTCTGGACGCAAGACATCGATTACCAAGGGCTGCCGGGCGTCAACTTCTTTCAAAAAAACTGAGCCGTGACCGGGTCGATCACATTTCAAAATGCTGGCGAACCCGGTCTTGCAGCAACTGGCGGGCCTGCTCTTCCGAGCTGTTGGCCAGGCGGTCAAAAATGCCGCGTGCCATGGGCTTGAAAACAGCCATCACCGCCGGGTCGAAATGGCTGCCGGTGTCTTTCTCCAGTATCGCCATGGCGGCATCAAAACCCATTGGCTCCTTGTAAGGGCGCTTGGAGCACAGCGCATCAAACACGTCGGCCACGGCAAAAATGCGGGCCGGCAGCGGAATCGATTCACCTGTGAGCTGCACCGGGTAGCCGCTGCCATTCCACTTTTCGTGGTGCGATGCCACCACCGCATTGGCACCGTCGAGCCAGCCCATGCCGGTGACAATTTCCTTGCCCTGGTTGACGTGGGTACGCATGATGACCATCTCGGCCTCGTCGAGCTTGCCGAGTTTGAGCAAAATCGCATCAGGAATGCCGATTTTGCCGACATCATGCAAAAAACTGCCGGCGATCAAGGCTTGCATGGCACTGCCTTCAAAACCCATTTTTTCGGCGATGCTGGCTGCTATCCAGGCCACCCGGTAGTTGTGGGCGCCGGTGTCGGAGTCGCGCTTGGCAATGGCGCGGCCCAGCGCTTCCATCATCGAAATATGCGAGTCCAGCACCTCGCGGGTTTTGCGCTCGTTGTCAGACGACAGGCGTACCACCACCGGGTACAGCACCGCGCCACACAGCAGCGATGCCAGGCAGACCATCAGGGCGGCGGTCAGCGATCGGTCGAAAAGCTGCTTGCGCTGCCATTCGGGCACCACGCGCACGCCCTCAAAATAGCCGGTGATTGGCAGACTCATGTCGGTGATCGAGTTGCGCAGCGGCACAAATACCCGCAACACCCAGGCATCGCCGGCGAGCCGCAGGCTCTCGTAAGATGACTCCCGGTAGCTGGGTGCGCCATGTTTTGGCAGCAAAGACTCGACGGCAGCGCCTTCTTTGGTCATCGATTCAGCCAGCTTGGCACCCTTGGCATCATAGATTTCGGCAATGTCAAACATGCCGCCGGCAATGGTTTTTGCCGCTTCAGTCGCATGCGCCAAAGCGCTGGGGCCGCTCAGGTCAACCGCATCGTAATGGTGCAATAGCCGGCCAGACTCTTCGATGGCCAGCGAGACCACACCTTCTTCGGCACGTTCGCGCTCAACCAGCCAGGCCACCGGGCTGGCCAACGAGGCCAGCACAATGCTGACGCTGGCAATCTGGAACGCGGTGCGCTTTTGAAAACTGTTCATGTGCAATCTCAAGAGGGATCAAACGGACAATGGCTCCCCGGTCAAATCGCCTGTGCTTCGGCTGAGCAGCATGGCATCACCGTAGCTGAAAAACCGGTAACGCCCGGCAATGGCGTGATGGTACAACTTCATGATGTGCGGGTGCCCGGCAAAGGCGCACACCAGCATCATCAGGCTCGACTTGGGCAGGTGAAAGTTGGTGATGAGCGCATCGACAATGTTGAATTCAAAGCCCGGCGTGATGAAGATGCGGGTGTCTGCAGAAAATGTCCGCCCCTCGGGGGCCGGTGCCAGCGCCCACGATTCGAGCGTGCGCACCGTGGTGGTGCCGACCGCCACAATGCGCCCGCCGCGCGCCCGGCACTGCTGAATCGCTTGCTGCGTGGCCAGCGGCACTTCATACCACTCGCTGTGCATCTGGTGCAGGGCGAGGTTCTCGGTCTTGACTGGCGCAAAGGTGCCGGCCCCGACATGCAGCGTGACGTGGGCGCGCTGCACGCCCTGGGCATCAATCGCCGCCAGCAGCGCTTCATCAAAGTGCAGTGCGGCAGTCGGTGCTGCCACGGCGCCAGGGTTTTTGGCGAACACGGTCTGGTAGCGCTGTGCGTCTTCTGCCGAGTCGGCGTGGGTTATATAGGGCGGCAGCGGCACATGGCCGTGGCGTGCCATCAGGGTGTAGGGGTCGTCACCTGCGTCGTTGCTCAGCACAAAACGAAACAGCGCGCCTGTTGGGTCCGGCCAGCGGCCCAGCAAGGTGGCGCTGAGGTGGTCGCCACTGCCGGGCGCGCCAGTCAGGCTCAGTGTGCTGCCAACTTCAGGCTTTTTGCTCACCCGCATGTGGGCGGCCACCTGATTGCCGCCCAATACCCGTTCAATCAGCAGTTCGACCTTGCCGCCGGTGGGTTTCTCGCCATACAGCCGTGCGTTCATGACCCGGGTGTCATTGAACACCAGCAGGTCGCCGGCTTGCAGCAGGCCGGGCAGCTCCCGAAAAATGCGATCCACCGGCAGGCGGCCGGTGCCGTCGAGCAGGCGTGCGCCGCTACGCTCTGGCGCGGGGTGCTGGGCAATCAGCTCGGGGGGAAGCTGGAAGTCAAAGTCGCTCAGGGTAAAGGGGCGCTGCAAGCCGGCGGTCAATGCGGTCATGGTGGTGAGGGGCTGACAAAAGCGCCTGGCAAGTGGTGGGGACGCGCATTGTCGCAGGCGCACCCGCCGGGCCGGGCCATGGCCGCTGACCGGTACGCAAGCGCGGCTGACGGTATCGGGCAGGCTGCTGCTCATTGCTGCGGCAGGCGGGCGCGATATGGTTAAATCATCTTTGCTGCATCGGTTTGGTGCGTGAAGCCTGGTCCGGCCTGATCGCAGCGCAGCCTGCCGGGTTTGGCCACCCTTTCGCCGGTTTCGAGCTGGCCTTGTTTTGGAGCAAATTAATGATTCGATCGACACCCCCGGCAACGCCCCTGGGCCATGCAGGAATAGGAATGGCCCCGGCGCATGATGCCCGCTGATTTTTGGAGCACTGCCCCGCTGCTTGCGGCGGCGGCGTTTGCCGCTGGTGTGCTCAACGCGATTGCCGGCGGTGGCAGCTTTTTGACCCTGCCGGCACTGGTGTTCACCGGCATGCCGCCAATCATGGCTAACGCCACCAGCGCCCTGGCGGTCAGCCCCGGCTACCTTGGCAGCACCCTCGGTTTTCGGCCCGAACTGCGCAACCTGCCCGTGACGAGACTGAAGCGCGAGATGGCCATTTCAGCGCTGGGTGGCCTGGTCGGCGCGCTGCTGCTGCTGGTAACACCGGCCAAGGTGTTTTCCGGCATCGTTCCCTGGCTGCTGCTGTTTGCCACCGTGCTGTTTGCCGCCGGCCCCGGCATCGCCCGGCGCGCCTCTCGGGTCGCTGGCACGGCGCATGGCCTGACCCAATGGCGCGAACCGGGTTTGCTGCTGACCGCCATTTACGGCGGCTATTTCAATGGTGGTCTGGGCATCTTGCTGATGGCCTTGTACGCCGTCACCGGCGAGTCGCGCATCAACACCGCCAATGCGCTGAAAAACCTCAACTCGCTGGTCTTGTCCTGGCTCTCGGTCACGGCTTTCGTGCTGGCAGGCATCATCGCCTGGAAAGAGGGCCTGCTGATGATGGCCGCCGCCACCCTGGGCGGCTACGCAGGTGCCCGCTGGTCGAGGCGCCTGCCCGCGCAGTGGGTACGGCTGGGCGTGATCGGCACCGGGCTGCTGATGAGTGCGCTGTTTTTTGCCCGCTGAACGCTGAAGCATCGCCGCCGCAGTCAGCCGGGTTGATCGCAGCCCCAGCGGACTGGTCCAGCGTCACCACCCAGCCCCAGCGGATGCCCCTTGGACAGCAGGCCACCTGACGGGTTGGTCACCACCTGGCCACCATCGCCTTCTGACCAAAACCAACCTCAATCGAGATTGACCCGGTGATGGGTGCCGCTGGCGCTTCAGGTCAACATCAAAGTTAGACTCGGCCTGAAGGAGCCCAGCATGAAACTGATCGATTCCATCGTGTCCCAGGCGGCTGACATCGCGTCCCTGCGGCGCAACATCCACGCCCACCCCGAGCTGTGCTTCAAAGAACTGCGCACCGCCGAGCTGGTGGCCAGCAAGCTCGCCGAGTGGGGCATTCCGGTCCACCGGGGACTGGGCAGCACCGGTGTGGTCGGCATTGTCGGAAACGGCAGCTCCAGCCGCGCCATCGGGCTGCGTGCCGACATGGACGCGCTGCCGATGCAAGAGATCAACCGCTTTGCCCATGCCAGCACGGCGCCCGGCAAGATGCACGCCTGCGGGCACGACGGCCACACCGCCATGCTGCTGGCAGCGGCCCAATACCTCAGCACGCAACGCCACTTTGATGGCACGGTGTATCTGATCTTTCAGCCGGCCGAAGAAGGCGGCGGCGGCGCCAGAGAGATGATCCAGGACGGCTTGTTTGAGCTGTTCCCGATGGATGCGGTGTTTGGCCTGCACAACTGGCCGGGCTTTGCCGTCGGCCAGTTTGCCGCCAGCCCAGGGCCGGTGATGGCTTCGAGCAACGAGTTCCACATCACCATCCACGGCAACGGCGGCCATGCCGCCATGCCGCACAACACGCTCGACCCGGTGCCGCTGGCCTGCCAACTGGTGCAGGCGTTTCAAACCATCATCAGCCGCAATGTCAAGCCGGTGGAGGCCGGCGTCATCTCGGTCACCATGATCAATGCCGGTGAAGCCACCAACGTCATTCCAAACTGCTGCGAGCTACAGGGCACGGTGCGCACTTTTTCCACCGATGTCCTCGACATGATCGAGGCGCGCATGCAACTGATGACCGAGCACACCTGCGCCGCCTACGGCATGACGGCAGACTTTGCCTTCAGGCGCAATTACCCGCCGACCATCAACAGCGCGCCCGAGGTGGCCATCGCCCGCGCGGTGATGGCCGGCATCGTCGGCGCAGATCAGGTGCAGGCGCAGGAGCCGACCATGGGTGCCGAAGACTTCTCCTACATGCTGCAAGCCCGGCCCGGCTGCTACGCCTTTATTGCCAATGGCGATGGCGACCACCGCGACAGCGGCCACGGCGGCGGGCCATGCCTGCTGCATAACCCGAGCTATGACTTCAACGACGCGCTGCTGCCGCTGGGCGCAACTTACTGGGTGCGCCTGGCAGAGGCGTTGTTGCTAGCCAAAGAATAGCTAGCTACGCACGTCCCATAAGGGCTGGAGGCCAATTTAATGGTCAGCCATCCGGGATGGCATGTACTTTTATGCGGTCAAGGTCAGCCTGTCAGCCGGGTCAGAATCGCCTGCATGGCTTGTGCTGCACCCAGCGGCAGGTGGTAGGCGACGTGCTGGCTGATGCGGGTTTGAACCGGATTGATTTCGACTGTCGGTATGCCGGCCCGGGCCGACCAGAGCACCGGCTCGGCGATGTACGGAAAAACACCCGAAGTGCCAATGGTGAAAACCATATCGAAACCCTGCTCCAGCGCCGCCATGAAGCGTGCCATGGCGTCGGCTGGCAGCATCTCCCCAAACAGCACCACCTTGGGCCGCAGCACACTGCCGCATTGCGGGCAATGCGGCGGCATATTGCGGCCATCAAGGTCTTCAACCCGTTCCTGAAAATCGCATTCGGTGCAGATCAGCTCTTGCAGATTGCCGTGAATTTCAATGACCTGGCTGCTGTTGGCCTTGCGATGCAAGCCATCAATATTCTGCGTGAAGACCAGCACCTGCGGTATCCACTGTTCAAGTTCGGCAATCGCCAGATGGGCCGCATTGGGCCGCGCGCCCCGGCAGTTGTGTTCAATCTGGGACAAGTACTTCCAGGTAATGTCCGGACGCACCGCAAAGACCTGACCCGAAAGAGCCTGCTCGATCGACAAACCCTCTTCGGTCGATTCATCGTTGTACAGGCCACCGACACCCCGGTAGGTCGGCAAGCCGGAGTCAGCCGAAACGCCGGCTCCGGTAATGAACAAAACACGTTGTGATTTGGCCAGCAGGCCGGCGATCTTGTCGAGGGTGGTTTGGATGTTCATGACGTATTGTCAAGCAAGGCCAGACGGGTTGCCCACTGGTGCCACGAATACAGCCGTGGCCGGGTGTTCTTGATCAAAATAATAGCAGCTTGCACAAGAAGGACGAGGGCGAATGCAATAATCAACGCCATGCGATTAGCGCAAGCCATTCACCGCAAGAGTACGCACTGGTGAACCTGTCTTTCTGCACCGTCATGATGAAAAGTGCCTCCAGCCCCCGTGCTTATTGCGTAAGTAGCTATTAAAACAGGAATGTGTATGCGATCTATCCAACTTGTCATCGGCGCACTGCTCAGTGCCCTGATGGGCGCTGCCGGGAGTACCAGGGCCGCCGACCCGCCCACGCCACTGGTTTTCCGCATTTCCACCGAAAACAGCGCCAGCCATGTGCAAACGCGGGTGGTGCAGCGTTTTGCCGATGCGCTGGCGCGGCGCAGCCAGGGGCGGCTGACGGTGGAGTTCAAGCACAGCGCCCAGTTGTTTCGGGATCAGGACGTGATTCGCGCCCTGCATGAGGGCAAGGTGGACATGGCGGTGCCCGGCACCTGGCAGCTCGACCGTTACGACCCCTATGTGAGCGTGCTGATGCTGCCGATGTTCTTTGGCCTGGACGCCGCCGACCACCACCGGGTGCGCGACGGCAAAGTCGGGCAACTGATCTCGGCGCATCTGCAAGAGGCACTGCAGATGGTGGTGCCGGGTCGCTGGATTGACCTCGGGCATGCCCACTTTTATGCCACCGGGCAGGCGGTGGCAGGCTACCCGGACATGGCCGGCTTGCGCATCCGCATAGCAGGCGGTGCAGCGATTGCAGCGCAGATGGTGGCCGTGGGCGCCGTGCCGGTGGTGGTGGCCTGGCCCGATTTGCCCGCCAGCCTGCAGCGCGGACGGCTCGATGGCCTGCTCACCACCCACGAAACCATTGCCAGCGCCAAACTGTGGCAACAAGGCATCCGCAACGCCACTGAAATCAAGGCCTATTTTGCCCAGTACATCCCGCTGATTTCGCGCAGTTGCTGGAGCCAGTTGCCCGAGGATGTGCGGGTGATGGTGCAAGAAAGCTGGGAAAGCGGCGTCAACGCCGCCCGGCTCGAAGCCGCCCAGGCCCAGGACGACGCCCGGCGCACCCTGCAAGCCCAGGGCATCAAGGTGCTGCAACCGTCCAAAGAAGCGATGCAGGCGTGGCGCAAGCGCGCCCTGGCCGCTCAAGGCGAGATTGCGCAAAAGCTCGGTGTACCTGCAACACTGGTCAACCAGGCGCAGCAGGCGCTGGCGCAAAAACCATGAACCAGCCCCTTGCCAGCACACTGTCGGCCCAGCCCCATCGCCTGCCGCAGCGCCGCGTCATCGTGTTTATCGTTTTGCTGGTGCTGGCAGCGCTGGCGGCGCTGGCCTGGAAGACGATTGACGACCGGGAAAAAGAGCGCACCATTGCCAGCGGCGCGCTGCAGCTTCAAAGCCAGGCGCTGGCCAGCGTCTTCGATGCCGCCTTTGGCTTAGCCGAGCAAACCCTGCTGAACCTGTCCGGGCAGATGCAATCGCTTCAGATCCGGGGCACTGGGATCGATCAACCGGGCCTGCGCGACCAACTGTTGCACTCGCCTTTTTTGCAGGATTTGCGCATCTATCAGTCCGATGGCAGCTTGCTGGCGCGCGCTGGCCTGACCCCCCTGGCCAGCAGCCAGTTGCCCGACTGGCTGACCCGCAGCCAGGCACAGGGCCGCCGGAGTGGCCTGGGCGGCGCACCCGACGAGCTGGCGATTTTCCAGACCGTGCAGGCGGACAATGGGCAAGTTCACGGCACCCTGATGGCGACCTTTGCCAGCGCCTACTTTCAGGGTGTCACCGAGCAGATGCCCGGGGCCGATATCGAGGCCAGCTTGTTGCTTGGGGCCGACAACCAGGTGCTGCTCGATGTCGCGGCCAGCGCCAACCCGGCTGACCGCGCTGCCACCCAACAACTGGCGCAACACATCGCGGCACTCGGGCCAGGCCAGGGTGCCCGATTGCTGGAGATCGGCAGCAAGCTGGTGGCGATTGCGCAGTTGCGAAGCCAGCCGATTCGGCTGGTTCAGACGGTCTCGACGGAGGTCGCCTTGGCGCGCTGGAGCGCTCAACTGATGCAAAGCGCCGTCATCGCCGCTGTGCTGGTGCTGGCTGCCGCCCTGTTTTTGCTGCATTGGCTGCGCTCGGCACAAGCGCAGCAACGCCTGCTGGCCGATCTGCATTTGATCAGCCTGGCGATCGAGCAAACCCCGGCCTCGGTGGTGATTACCGACATGGATGGCCGCATCCTTTACACCAACCCGTCGTTTTCAAGTGCTACCGGCTATACGCAAGACGAGGCCAGAGGCCAAAATCCGCGTGTCCTGCAGTCTGGCACGACACCCAAAGCCACCTACCAGGAGATGTGGGGCAACCTGACACATGGCCTGCCCTGGACCGGCCTTCTGTTGAACCGGCGCAAGGACGGCAGCACCTTTTGGGAGCAAAGCGTGATCATGCCGCTGCGTGACATGGCCGGGCGGGCGACCCACTACTTTGCAGTCAAGATTGACATGAGCCAGCGCATCAAGGCCGAAGCATCGGTGCGCGCGCTGCTCGACGAGCAGCAGCGGCTGCTCAAGGCAATTCCGGTGGGGGTCTATAAATACCGGGTCTGCGCCTCGGGCCAGGACCAGTTTGACTATGTCAGCGAGCGCCTGTGCCAGGACCTGGGGCTGCCGGCGGCCGACCTGCTGCGCGACCCGAGCCTGGCGTTTGCTTCGTTTGAGCCAGCCGACCTCGACCGGCTGCAAGCGGCCACCGCCACGGCACTGGCGACCGACGGGCATTTGATGTTTGAAGGGCGGCTCAACGGTGATGCGGCCAGTCCGCGCTGGCTGCGGCTGGAGTCGGTGCTGACACGCCAGGACAACGGGGACATGGTCTGGGATGGCATCCAGTCCGACATCACCGCGCGCAAGCAGGCCCAAGCCGTGCAGGAAAAAGCCGGCGAGCTGCTGCGCTCCAACGCCGAACTCGAACAGTTCAGCTACAGCATCTCGCACGACCTGCGTCAGCCGCTGCGCATGGTGTCGAGCTACCTGCAACTGCTGCAAAAGGGCCTGGGCGACACGCTGGATGCCGAAAAACGCGAGTATTTCAACTTTGCCATTGACGGCGCCAGGCGCATGGACGCGATGATGCTCGGGCTGCTTGATTACTCGCGGGTCGGTCGCAAGGGCGAGCCGCCGGTCTGGCTTGACAGCCGCGCGGTGCTTGACGAGGCACTGCTGTTTTTGCGGCCCTTGATCACCGAGGCACAGGCCGAGCTGCACCTCGAAGGCGACTGGCCGCGTGTCCTGGCCAGCCCCGACGAACTGCTGCGCCTGCTGCAAAACCTGATTGGCAACGCGCTCAAGTTTCGTGTTGCCGGGCGGCAGCCGCAGATCACCATCATCAGCACCACAGCCACCACCACAGTCGGCGCGACCGGCGGCGAATGGCAGGTCTGCATCAGCGACAACGGTGTCGGCATGGCGCCCGACCAGATTGGCCGGCTGTTTCAGGTCTTTGCCCGGCTGCAAAGCCGCAGCGCTTATGAGGGCACTGGCATTGGTCTGGCGTTGTGCCGCAAGATCGCCGAGCACCACGGCGGCAGTATTCGGGCCGAGTCACCGGGCGAAGGCCAAGGCAGCCGCTTGACGCTGAGCCTGCCGCTGCCGCAGGAGGAAAAACACCCATGAAGCAGCCAGCCCAAACACCTCAACGATTCTGTTTTACTATCAAGTTGCTAGCTACTCACGCTTATTGCACGAGGGCTACAGCCTTATTTTGTATAAATTGTTGGCCAACAGCATGGCCACCCGCACCTGGAGCACGCCGATGAAAACCAAGTCCCGACTGATGCATTTTTTGTGCCTCTGGCCGGCCCTGACGGCGGCCATGGGTCTGCTGGCGCTGACTGCTGCCGGTGCCGCCGAAGCTCCTGCGGCTTATTCCTTTGGCGTGTTGTCGCAACGCAGCGCCTTGCTCACCGCCCAGTACTGGAATCCGATTCTGGCTTACGCCGCGCGCCAGACCGGCCTCGTCTTTTCACTCAAGGTGGCGCGCACCGCACCAGAGTCCAACCAGGCCCAGCAACGCGGCGACTACGACTTTGTCTATTCCAACACCATTTTCGAGCCACGCATGGCCCAGGCTGATTACCAGGTCATCCTGCGCCCACAAGACGAAGCCATCACCGGCCAGATCGTCACGCTGGCTGATTCGCCGATCCACTCGCTTGCGGAGCTGGCGGGCAAGGAAATGGGTTTCCCGTCACCGACCGCCTTTGTCGGTTATGCCGTGCCAATGGACCAGTTGCTGCGCCTGGGCGTGACGGTGATACCGGTCTTTGGCGGCAACCAGGAAGGCATCATGGCCCAGCTCAAGGTCGGCAAGGTGCCGGCCGCCGGTGTCAACAACCAGGTGATGCGCGCCTTTGCCCAGCGCGAAAACCTGCGCTATCGGGTGCTGTGGGAGTCGCGCAAGTTTCTCAACATCCCGATCGCCGTGCATCCCCGCGTGCCGCACGACGTGGTGGCCAAAGTACGCCGGGCACTCGACGACATGGACAGTAACCCGCAAGGGCAAGAAATTCTGGAAGCCAGTGCCCAGCTCGTCGGCCAGATGCCACCCTACGGTTTTCGTGCCGCGTCGCCAGCGAACTACCGCAGTTACAGCGACTTTTATCGCAACGCACTGGTCAAGGACGGCAAATGACCCCGCAGAGCCAACTCACCGCCGCCTGGCACCGCTTGACTTTCGCTGCGCGTTTGCTGGCGATCTCGACCAGCGCGCTGCTGGTGGCGGGCGCGGTCATGCTCTTCATGTCAACCCGGCAGGCCGCTGCTGAGGCCCGCTTCGATCTGGCAAAGGAACTGGCCCAGGAGCTTGAAACCCTGCCCGCCGCACTGGCTGAAACGGTAGTTATCGGCGACTTCGCCAGCCTGCAGCAGCAGCTTGACCGTTATGCTCTGCGCCCGGATGTTGCCAGCGTGATGTTTGCCGACATGTCTGGCAAATTCCTGCAAGGCAAAGACCAACTGCGGGCGGCGGATGCGCCTGACTGGTTTCTCAAGGCCATGCAATTTGAGGACATCTCGGGCACGGCGGCGATCACGGTGGGTGGCCGCGCCTACGGCTTGATCAGCATCACCCTGAGCGCACAAGGCCTGGCCCAGCGCGCCTGGCAGCGGCTCGGGGACCAGTTGCTGATTTTGCTGCTGGCGCTGGGGCTGGACTTTATCGGGCTCTGGCTGGTGGTGCGCCGCGGACTGGCGCCGCTCAAACGCCTCCAAAGCGGTGCCGAGGCGATTGCCGACGGGGCACTGGCAACCCGGCTGGCGGTTGAGGGCAGCCCGGAGTTGCGCACCCTGATCACCTCGTTCAACCGCATGGCGGCAGTCACTGAGGGCGCGCAGGAACGGCTGCGCCAGAGCCACGCCGACTTGCAGCGTTTTGCCGAAGTCACCGCGCACCACCTGCAAGAGCCGGCGCGGCGCATGGCCAGCTTCGCCGAGCGCCTGGGCCAGCAACTGGCCGGCAAGATCGACGATGCCGAGGTACAGCTTTCCCTCCATTTCATCGGCCAGCAGGCGCGCCGCCAGCAAAACCTGCTGCGCGATGTCGAGCGTTATCTGGCGGCCGACCAGCCACGCGGCAAGCTCGATTGGGTTGACGCGCAAATCAGCGTGAACGCGCTGCTGGCGCGCTGGAAAACCCGCATCGGCCAAGCCGGTGCAGCGGTCAGCTTAGGCGAACTGCCAGCGGCCTGGATTGACCAGCCCCGCCTCAACGACCTGTTTGAAGTGGCGCTGGACAATGCGCTGAGCCACGCCAGCAGTGCGCGGCCCTTGCAAATCTTGATCGAAGGCAAACATCTCGGCAACAAGGTGTGCTATATCGTCAGTGACAATGGCCCCGGCATCGAGCTGCAATACCGCGAGCGGGTATTTCGCGTGTTTGAACGGCTGGCGGCGGGCGGCGGGGGTGCCGGCACCGGCATCGGGCTGGCGATTTTGCGCCGGGTGGCCGAAAGTTGCGGTGGTGCCGCCTGGATCGAAGAAAACCCGGGCGGCGGTGTCCGCCTGGTATTTGAATTGGCTACGGAGAAACTGATATGACCCCTGAAAAACCTCGCTTTGTCATCTTGCTGGCGGAAGACGAGCCGGCCGACGCGCACCTGGTCAAAGTGGCGATTTCCGAAAACCGCATTCTGGCCGAGCTGCATCATGTGCTTGATGGCCGCGAGGCACTGGACTACCTGCAACGCCGGGGCCCGCGCTTTGCCGGGGCCGCGCGCCCCGACCTGATCCTGCTCGACCTCAATATGCCGCGCATGGACGGGCGCGAGTTTCTGGCGGCCATCAAGCAGTTGCCTGATTTGCGCGATATTCCGGTGGTGGTGCTGACCACCTCCGAAGTCGAGCGCGATGTGGTCGCCTCTTACGGTCTGGGGGCGGCCGGCTACATCACCAAGCCGGTTGATGTGGTGCAGTTCATGGCCGCCATCCGCGTCCTGGGCGACTACTGGCTCGACCTGGTTCGGCTGCCCAAAGGCGTGGGCGGCGCTGGCTAAATCGACCGTGCAGCAAAAAACATGGCTGAACCGCTGAATGAAACCCTGACGATCCTGGTGATCGAAGACGACGCGGGCGACTTTGGGCTGGTCAAGGCCTATCTGCGCCTGGCAGGTTTGGCTGCCGGCGGCGCTGCAGCAGCAGGGCTGGTCTGGACCCAAACGCTGGCTGAGGGCATTGCCAGAGCGCAGCAAACCGCACCCGATATTGTGTTGCTGGACCTGTCGCTGCCCGACTCTGGCGGCCTGGCCACGCTGCAAACCCTGCGCAGCGCCTTGCCGCGTGCCCCGATCGTGGTGCTGACCGGCAACGACGAACAAACGCTGGCACTTGCCGCGCTTGAATGCGGTGCGCAAGACTACCTGGTCAAGGGCCAGTTTGACCCGGATGCCCTGGGCCGCGCGATTCGCCATGCCCGGGTGCGGGAACGGCTGGAGCAGCGCCTGGCCCATTCCCAGCAGTTGTACGCCGCCTTGAGCCAGTGCAACCAGGCCATTGTGCGTTGCACCAGCGAACCGGAGCTGCTGGCGCAAGTGTGCCGCGTTGCGGTCGAATTCGGCGGCTTGAAGATGGCCTGGATCGGTCTGGTGGCGGCCGACAGCCCGCAGGTGTATCCGGTGGCCAGCTTTGGCAGTGGCACCGACTATCTGCAAAACCTTGATATGTCGGTCGATGCCGGCCAGCCGCAGGGGCGCGGCCCCATCGGCGCGGCAATCCGCAGCCAGCAGCCGGTCTGGTGTCAGGACTTTTTGCAAGATGCACGCACCGCGCCCTGGCATGACAGTGCCAGACGCTTTGGCTGGCGCAGCATCGCCGCGCTGCCACTGACGCGCCAGGGTGCGGTCATCGGCAGCTTCAACCTGTACGCCAGCGAGTGCCAGGCCTTTGACGACGCTGCGCGTCGGCTGCTGCTGGAGATGGCCAGCGACATCAGCTTTGCGCTGGACAACTTTACCCGCGAGGCCGAGCGGGCGCAGGCGCAGGCGCTCATCGTACAAGAGCGTGATTTCACCCAGGCTGCGCTCGACAGCCTGCCGGGCCTGTTTTATCTGATCGATCAAAAGGGCCGGTTCCTGCGCTGGAACCAGACCTTTGAGAAGGTCTCGGGCTACAGCGCTGCCGAGATTGCCGTCATGTCGCCGCTGGACTTTTTTGGCGAGGCCGACTGCGGCCCCATCACTGCGGCCATAGCCCAAACCTACGCTACCGGCGAAGCCCTGGTGGAAGCCGAGTTCCTGGCCAAAGACCAAACGGGTACGCCCTTTTTGTTCAGCGGCAAGCGTTTTTTACGGGAGCAGCAAGCCTGCCTGATGGGGCTGGCCATCGACATCACGCAGCGCCGGCAGGCCAACGCCCGCATTGAGTGGCTGTCGCATTTCGACAGACTCACCGGCCTGGTCAACCTGAGCCTGCTGGGCGACCGCTTTCAGCACGCCATGAGCATGGCGCAGCGCAGCCAGAACGTACTGGCCGTAATGACGCTCGACCTGGACCATTTCAAGAACATCAACGACTCGCTCGGGCGCCATACTGGCGATGCCATGCTGGTCGAGGTGGCACGGCGCATCCAGTCGGTGGTGCGCGACGAAGACACCGTGTCACGCCAGGGCGGCGACGAATTTGTCTTGCTGCTGCCAACTACCGATGCCGCCGGTGCCGCGCACCTGGCCGAGCGCCTGCTGGCGATCATCGCCAACAACTACCAGATTGACCAGCACGAGTTGCTGATCACGCCGTCGATTGGCATTGCCATGTACCCGGCTGATGGCGGCGATTTTGAAACCCTGACGAAAAATGCCGCCATCGCGATGTACCGCGCAAAGCAAGACGGGCGCAACTGCCATCGCTTTTTTGCCGCCGAAATGCAG
>CAIQOO010000104.1 GCA_903873485.1 uncultured beta proteobacterium
GGTTATTGTATGTGAGATTGGGGTCTGAGGTGCAGCGGAACGGAAAAACGGATTAACTGGCTAATTGCAGTAGCCAAATGAATTTACTACCAATTCGATGCCTGGTTCAGCTCCATTTGATTATTCGACTCAAAACAGATCCTCCAGAACGTCGCAGAATCGGTTGAAGCGACCGCCTACAGGAGAAGGGTGCCGGAGTCGCAATAAACGCTTGAGCGGCGTATCAATCGGTCTGCCCCGCGCGTCACCACGCCCGCTGCCGACTTGCCACAAAGCATGGAGCCTGAAGCCGTCCTCTTTGCCCCTGCTAACTGATTGATATTCAACAAAATTTTCTCAACTCGCCGGCGCCTGCCGATTTTGCCCCAAAAAAACAGCCCTAAGATAATAGGCTTTATCTTAGGCTACTTTTGCAAAATCACTTCTTTTTGGCTTGCTCCTGTTTTTGATGCGTTTCCCGAATCCATGCGCCAGCCGGGTGGTTGTCTGTGCTGGGGTCTGGGTGCAAATTGCTGTTCAACAGCGTCGGGGAATGGCGCGATGGGCCTGCGCCACAACAACAACTGACCAAGGTTGATGTGCAGCAGCATCTCGCTAAGAGTGCACCAGGCTAGTTGAAGTCGCCGGCTGGGTTGCTTTTTCAGCACCAGGCAGCTTCTTGGTAGTTACCACAAGCCAAACAATATCCGAATACGTTAATAATGATGCTTATCATTATTATGATACGTAATAATTCAACAAATGAGGCGCTCCAGGCCGGGACTACACTGCACATGAACTCACGCTCGCCCGCTTCACCTCCCTGAGTGGGCCGCT
The DNA here is from genome assembly GCA_903873485.1 of uncultured beta proteobacterium. Taxonomy (GTDB): domain Bacteria; phylum Pseudomonadota; class Gammaproteobacteria; order Burkholderiales; family Burkholderiaceae_C; genus Rhodoferax. The sequence goes on from CAIQOO010000104.1 coordinate 817, forward strand.
GCAAGGCGTTAGCCCAGCTTTACCGCTGGGCTTTTTCTTGCCTGGTTGAACACGACGTATGCCACTTGACCCTCTTCGCTTAATTTGCACAACCCTCGGATTTTCCGAGATTTCACCAGTAGCCACCCTGCGGTCAATTGCACATCTATTTGGGACAAGTAAACCACGGTGCGGCATCTACTTACTGGAATTTTCCAAGCAGAGGTTCTATGTGGGTCAGGCGGTAGATGCTGTGCGCCGGTTTGGACAACACCGCAAAACTTACGATGAAATCATTGGCTTTTCATTTATTCCAGTCAAACGCCCACAACTTGATGATGTTGAGCGTGAGTTAATCCAAAAGTCTGAGCGATTGGGTCTGATACTACTCAATACTGTTCACGCTACCAATGTCATTGGTGACACAGACTTAGACATGGTGATTTCACCTGAAGAACAAGGTAAATGGTTAGGTGCTGCTGGGCAGTTAAACAGGACCGATAAAACAGCATCCATAGTGCTGCCAGTCGCGCAGCAAGAACGCTTCGCGGAGCAGTACAGGAAGTATCAGGCGGCTCCACTCAACAAGTCTACGTCGCAGCTTCTGAAGCTCTATTTGATAAATTGCGTACCAGCGCCAAAACGTACTGAGTATTCGTTTTGGATAGTCAGTTGCTGCCCATCGACCAATAAAAACACATGGCCTCGCTTGGTTTGTGTCAGTGCTGGTGTGATGGAATTGCTTGTAATGGGCTACCAAAAGCATGACCACAGTGAACTATGGGGGTTCTTTACTGTAGCGTCCGATGTGCTCTTGAAGACCTTTAAAAATGATGAAGCAATCAAAGCCATGTTTCCCGATGTGGAGCTTGTCAGGGGTGCTTACCGTGATGCCGGTCAACACCAGCTTTCGCTCTACGCCCATGATTTGAAAACCATGACTGCATTGCTTAAACATAGTGCCGTGCAGGAAGCAGCCGCTGCACTGGCTTTGAGGGTAATGCGAAAACGTGCCACCATTTATTCCAAGTTTCATTGCAAACAGCTTGCCGATGCAGCCCTGGCTTGACGTATCACAAACCACCATTTTTGAGAGGCCATCGTGAGAATGCGCGCCTCTACAGCGAAGCTAGGCGGGCGGCCAATCTCAAAATCTATTCTCGTATTGAGTCGTCACTTTTGACGGATTTTGAGAAGCCCCAAGGGCCACCACCGCGCAAAGCCGCGCCAGTGCTCAATCCCACATCGTTACCGTGCTTTAAATTCCGTTTTCTACAGGTGACCCCTATTTGGCCATTTGCGACAAGATGAGCTGATCGCCAATCAGCGAACCATATTCCCACGGTTCCTGGGTGTTGGATGTCATTTCTAGAACGGTCTTGCGCACCCGGCGCATCACAATGCTGATGTCCAGCGGTGCATCCAGATGTTTCAACAAGGCGGTCGTGTAGGGGCTGTTCCTGCCATTGCCGTCGGCCGCGACCATGCCCTCTTTGGTGGCATAAGCGATCAAGGTGCCAGTGGCCGCCGACACTGGTGCCAGCCCGACACTGGCCCCGCCTCTTGCTGCAAACAGCGATCTCGAAGCCGGGTTGTCACGGCAGGCATCCAGAAACACCAGCCGGGTCTTGGCCGGCATGTAGTCGAGCACGACATTCAGGGCGATGCCGCTCAGCTTGATGTACCCGGCTGAAATGCCGTCGGCTTTCATATTGATCGGAATCAGGTAATTGACCCCGTCAACCTGAATGCCATGACCGGCATAAAAAAGAAGGTTGACATCCTTGCCAACGGCTTTGGCGGCGTAATCATTCAAGGCTTTGACCAGCACGTCCCGGTCGGCATCCATAATCAAGTCAACCTGAATCCCAAAGCTGCGCAGTTTGTCGGCCATCGCCTGCGCATCCAGTTTCGGATTGGGCAGGCGCTGAAAACTGATATAGGCACTGTTGCCGATCACCAATGCGCTCGATGTCAGTTTGGTCACCGCAGCAGTGGGGCTGGCCGCTTTTTTGAGGTTCTCGGCGGTTTCAAGCTCCCGAATCGCCATCTGTTCGCGCAGCTTGACCAGTTCGGCATCGCGTTGGCGCGCCTCACCCAGCAGCTTGGTCATTTCCTGGTTTTTTTGCAGTTGTTGTTCTCGTTCAAGCGCTGCCTGTGCCAGACGGTTTTGCTCTTTCGTTCGCGCCGCTGTTGCCAGCGCCTCGGCCTGGGCCGTTTGCCGATCACGCTCGGCTGCCCGAGCTTGCGCTTCGGTTTGTGCCCGGGCCAGCACGCGCGCTTCTTCAGCGGCCTGGGCCAGTCTGGCCTGCTCTTGCGCACGGGCATCTTCAGCCGCCTTGGCAACCTTTGCTGCCTGAAGTTTTTGGGCATCCTCGGCCGCCTTGGCCAGTCGCAGCTCTTCAGCCTGGCGTGCGTCGGCAGCCGCTTTGGCTACTTTTGCTGCCTGAAGTTTTTGGGCATCCTCGGTCGCCTTGGCCAGTCGCAGCTCTTCAGCCTGGCGCGCGTCGGCAGCCGCCTTGGCTGCTTTTGCCGCCTCAAGGTTTCTTGCTTCCTCGGCCGCTTTTGCCAGCCGCGCTTCCTCGGCTTTGCGCGCTTCGTTCAAGGTATCTGCCACTGGCACCTGGCTGGCAACTGTTGCAGCCGTGGCGACAACGGCTTGTTTAGGTTCGGATTGGTTCAGGGCACGGTTGCCCAGGGCAATCTGGCGCTCATACAGTTGGGTTCTGGCCGAGAACTCGGCGCGGGTTAATGCGCTTTTGCCATTGTCCAAAATGATTTCGCACTGGCACAAGGCCGCGTTGCTGGCCTGACCGGCTGTCGTTAACGCTTGCTTGAGGCGCTCATCGCATTTTGGCAACGCCTCTCTGGCATCGGAACCAGACCAGTCCCAGGCGATGTACTGCGCAAACGGGCAGTTCTGCGGGTCACGGGTAACCGCAATGGCGTAACTGCGTTTGGAATCGGCAACAGCGGTGTAACTTTGAGTCGGTTCACCGGCTATCAAACCCTGCCGGTTGAGAAAAGAAAACTCCTTGAGGCAAACACTCGGCCCATCGCGAAACTGAGCCTTGCGGTCAAAGAATCCGCATGAACTCGACTGCGCCTGGGCGACGGACACCGTAAACAGGCCAAAGAGGGTGACCAATGCGAAGGCCAGTTGTTGGTGGATTTTGAAATTCATGCAGCCTCACGAGGGACGATGGTTAAAGGGTGACCGGTCTTGCTGGATTTTGACAAGGGCCGATCGGGTCAAAATTTGGGATCAACCTCCGCTACCAGAGCTGCCGTCACTACCTCCGTCAGTTTGACCCGTCAAAGAAACATCAATAACCGACACCGATGCGCTTGCTCCCTGGAATGTTGCGTACAGGGTTTCCGCCCCTTCGGTGAATTGATCTGCCGCAAGCGCGACCAAAAGCGTGGCTTTGCCATCGGAACCCAAGCTTACCGAACCTGTCAGTGCCCCTCCAGCCAAATCTGCTGCGCTGATGCCTGATAGCGTGTAAGGCACTACAAGGCCTGGGGTCGGCGGGCTGGTGCTGACAACAAAACTGACCGATTTGCCTTCATCCACCGTCGGGCTGAATGCTGTCACAAAGTACTGGATGTCATCATTGGTCATGATTCCGGTGGCGGTGACAGTTGCCTTCAGACTGCTTCCTGAAAACTGGACTGCAACAGTTTCATTGGGTTCAACAACGCTGTCACCGTTGACCGTGATGGGAACGTTTGCTTTGGTTTGACCTACGGCAAAAGTCACGGTACTCGTCGCAGCAACAAAATCAACATTTGCCGTTGCCGTCCCCGAAGTCAACGTTTGGTAGCTGACGGTAACTGCGCTGGTCGGTGCCTGGTCCAAAGTCAGTGTAAAGGTCAACGGCTTGGTCCCCGAATTACCCTCGGTCATGATCGGCGAATCTGCGGTGAGCGTGTAAAACACTTGGTCCGTCAATGATGACGTGTTGGCGGGGTTGCTGGCGTAGGCATAGGCCGCAGCCACTTCCTTGTTCCAGGCAACGGCGGGCGCGTTGTAAACGGCAAAGATGCCGCCTTTGGTTTCAAAGGTCGAAATAATCGATGCCAACTGCAGGGCGATGATGCCAACATTTTCGACCCCCACTTGTTGGATGTAGTAACCCAATGCCGGTTCCAAGTCCAGCACGGTGGCATTGGTGCTGGGCAAAATGCTCATGTTGGTCAACAGCAGGCTGGCCAGCGCGAATGGTGTACGGTCAAGGTAAGCCGAGCCAAAGCTCTTGGCATAAGCCGAGTAACTGAGCATGTCATCCGGGTCAGAACCGCTGGCGATTTGGGCTTTGGCGCTGGCCACCTGGCTGTTGAAATCGGCATTTCCAGGCGAGGTGCTGGCAAACGCGCGGTACAGTGTGGCGACAGCGGCTTCTGCGCCAAATAGTCCGAAGCTGGTGTCCAGGCTGCCATTGGCGTTGTAGCGGGCCAGCGCGAAGCGGTAATCGATATTGCTTGCGGTAGCAAGCCCCGCCACCAGAATCTTGCCATCGGTTTGCAGGGTGATGCTGTTGCCCTCGTCCTTCTTCCCGAAGAAATCAGTGGTCAGCTTGCCATCGGTATCAAAACTGGTGTCCAGACTGCCATTGGCGTTGTAGCGGGCCAGTGCGAAGTCGCCACTGCTGAGACTAAAGTCGCCACTGCTGTTGCTATCAACGCTGAAAGCTACACCCGCCACCAGAATCTTGCCATCGGTCTGCAGGGTGATGCTGTTGCACTCGTCAGAGTGGCCGAAGAAATCGGTGACCAGCTTGCCATCAGTATCAAAGCTGGTGTCCAAGCTGCCATTGGCGTTATAGCGGGCCAGTGCGAAGTCGTTAATCTCAATGTTACTCGATCCGTTGCGAGCGTAGCCCGCCACCAGAATCTTGCTATCGGTTTGCAGGGCGATGCTGTTGCCATATTCAAACGCACCGTCAGACCATTCGAAAAAATCAGTGGTTAGCTTGCCATCGGTATCAAAGCTGGTGTCCAGGCTGCCATTGGCGTTATAGCGGGCCAACGCGAAGTCGACGAGACCACTGGTACTGATACTGCTGTTGTTGATAGCGAAGCCCGCCACCAGAATCTTGCCATTGGTCTGCAGGGTGATGCTGTTGCCGTAGTCCCAGTTCCCGAAGAAATCAGTGGTCAGCTTGCCATCGGTATCAAAGCTTGTGTCCAGGCTGCCATTTACGTTGTAGCGCGCCAGCGCGAAATCGATAGAGCCACTGCTGTTTTCAGCTAAGCCCGCCAGCAGAATCTTGCCATCGGTTTGCAGGGTGATGCTGTTGCACTCGTCAGAGTGGCCGAAGAAATCAGTGGTCAGCTTGCCATCGGTATCAAAGCTGGTGTCCAAGCTGCCATTGGCGTTGTAGCGGGCCAGAGCGAAGTCAAAATTGTTATTGCCGTTGCGAGCGTAGCCCGCCACCAGAATCTTGCCATCGGTCTGCAGGGTGATGCTGTTGCCCCGGTCCTCCGATCCGAAGAAATCGGTGGTCAGCTTGCCATCAGTATCAAAGCTGGTGTCCAAGCTACCATTGGCGTTGTAGCGGGCCAGCGCGAAGCCGTCACTGCCGATGCCCGCCACCAGAATCTTGCCATCGGTCTGCAGGATGACGCTGGTGCCCAAGTCCCACCCTCCAACGAAATCGGTGGTCACCCTGCCCCCACCCGCAACAAAAGCAGATGGCACATTGACCGCCAGCAGCCCAGTGAGGTCATTCACCAGCAAACTGGCGGCTTCCACGCTGCCACTGCTTTGCTCCAGCACCCCATCACCACCCAGCGCCGCCGCACCCGTTGCATTGACAGAAGCCGCCACATCCGCCCCGCTGGCCTGCGCCAGCGAGGTGATCAACTGCAAGCCCATATTCCCCTGCGCCACATTGCAGCCATACAGCAAGATGTCCCCGGTCAATGTCAAGGCACTACCAATGTCGGCAAGCTGCGACCCGTAGGCGGCAAGGTTTGCGCCATCCAGCACCGTGCTGCCCAGAACCAGTGCCCCCAGGCTGCCATGCGAGATAACATGAATCGCATCAATGCCGCTGCGCCCCTTCAGCCAGGCGGCCATCTGCGTCAACCCGTCCGACTCCCCGTCCAGCACAAACACCTCCGCTGTTTCGGCCAGACTGTCGATCAAGGATGCGTAGTGGCTGATGCGCGAGTCAACGAAGACGATGTTTTTGGTGGTCATAAAAAGTGAGAGTTAAAAACTGAAAGTGGCCCATGGGCCGGTGAGACAGATGCCATGATTTGCCGCGTTTTCGGGCTGGTGGGCTTGCGGGCACAGGGCACCAGCCGCGCCATTGACTATAGGGGTTGCTGCGACCGCTGTCCATCACCCAAACGGGTGGTATTTGCCACTATTTTGATTTTTTTGGTCGCATCAGGAAACGGATCGCAAAGTATGGGTCTGAGGTGCAATGGAACGAAAAATGCACTTAAGCCGTCCTGCTTTGGATCCCGCAATGGTTTGAATGCACCCGAAATGAGGTTGGAGCCCAACCCCGTGACTTCTTTTTTAGAAGTGCGTAATGAGGCGACGGAATTTTCTGGGGTTCCGGCGTACAACCCCAGACCGTAACTTTACTTTTTTGGGACTCGTAGAAGAAAATAAAAGTGGAACAAATTTTCGGGCCATTTCCCCAAGGAGCACCTGAAATTTGTGCCAACTTTATCGACAATCTTGACACAATAAAAGTGGCAAAATACAATCAATCCAATTAAAATTGGCAATTCACA
>CAIQOO010000105.1 GCA_903873485.1 uncultured beta proteobacterium
ACGGATAGGCATTTCAACCACACGAGGCCAAGTATCGCACGCTGGAATCCCACTGAATTCACCTGAAACACTCGATTTGCCACCCCACCTGCCAGATTCACCACTTGGGTTTGGCGTTCAGCAGCGTGATGTTCGGAGCACGGTGTGCACCGGGCGCAAAACCCTCCTGCAGCGATTCAAAATCGCCGGTTGTGACTGTCACCAATTGATGCGCTGATCTACCTCGTAGTCGAGAGCGGGTTGTGCCGCCAGATCCCAGTCCGGCTCGATGTGCACCCCGTCATCCCTCTGCGCATCGCAGTCGTCCCACAGCGGTGGCCCGCGCGCCGGGGATATGCGCGGGGGCTTGGAGTCGACACCGATGTGGTCAACATGGGCAGTCATATTGCGCTTACCTTGTTGATTTTCAAGGCTATTGAACGGTATTGGGCTTAAGTTCGCGGCATTGGGCCATACCCAGGCAGGCACTGTTTTTTTAAAGTCGGCTGAGCAACTCTGCCTTCTTGGTGGCGTATTCCTGTTCGCTCAAAATGCCGCGACTTTGCAGCGCCGCCAGTTTTTCGATGCTGGCAAAAATGTCGCTGCCAGCGCCGGCATTCAGCGGTGCGTTGCTGGCCGGCGCCAAGTTGCCGCCCTGGTTGCTGCTGCCATATTCGGGTGCAAAAGTTTGCGCTGGTGCCGTCGGCGCCAGCGGCGGCTGGCCGTTGATGCTGATCACCGGCAGGCGCGACAAATCGACATAGCCATACTGGCTGGAAAAAGTGACCGAATAGCCACCACTTTGCTGCTGCGAGACGCCGCCGATGTTGTGGTCGAGCGTGTCATAAATGATGACCTGGCCATTGGACTCGATCGCCAGCCGCCGGGCTTGCGAAAACCAGGCGTAGCGGATGCCGTTTTGACCACCCGAACTGTTGGGCCATTTCAGATCCGGCCCCCACCAGTTGGCCTGCGCCGGGGCGGCGACAAACAGGCTGTTGGGGTTGCTGCCGGCATCACCTGACGACGCACCGCCAAATTGGTTGTAAACGGTGTTGCCGTTCTGGCTTTGACTCTGGAAACTGCCCGTGCGAAGCAGGTCTGGCTGCTGGGCGATCAGGCGCGACAACTCGACGCACAGGTTATCCACTCGGCCCTTGAGGTAGTTGTTGAACATGTCGCCAATCATGGTCATGCCGCCTTGCATCCACTGACCGGAGCCACCGAATTCAGGGTGGCTGAATTGCGCCATGCTGCCGTTGCCATTGATCACGGCATTGAGCATGGTGTGTACCGCATCAAAGCCAAAGCCGTGGCGCTGCGCGATATCTTGAACGGCTTGAATGCCGGCAGAAGAGAGTTGGGACATAAGGGAAAACTCAGGTGAAACAAAAGAAAACGGTGGCCGTGCTGGACTGTGCCGAACCGCAAAAACCAGTGAAATGTAGTTCATTCCCAATTTGGTGCAGCAAAAAGCGGCAATCACCAGCTTGTATTTGGCAGAACTTGCCACCAAGGCATAGCGCTTGGCGACCCGCTGCAACGGCTCAATGCCGACCGCTGTTGCCGGCCGGCGCCGGTTTTATGCCGGCTCCGCGCACCTCCAGCCGCACCTCGTCTTGCACCTGACCATGCGCATCGGCAATCTGCACCCGATGCCGCCCCGGCTGGGGCAGCCACTGCGCCGTGTTGCCGTTGGCAAACGGTTTGCCGTCGATCAGCCAGCGCAGCTTGTGGCCTTCGGCGGCAAAACGGACACGCTGGCGCAGCGGCGGGATGTCGGGATCAAGCGCGATCACGGTGCCGCTGGTCGGGCTGCTGATGCGCGCTCTGGCAGCGCTCTCGGCGGATACCCAATTTTTTAAGCCTTTTTGGCCTGTAGCCCTTGCTGGATAAGCGCTGTTAGCTATTGAACTAATAGTAAATTCGGCTTGTTGGGTGCCTTGCACAAACCACTCCTGGCGCGGCGCTTCAAGCAAGTTGCGGTCGGCGCCAAATTGCACTGCCGCCCGCACCAGCCCAACCGGCGGCACAGTGGCCCGGCTGGCCTGGGTGGCATGCAGAAAGTTCATCACGCTGGCCCAGATCGGTGCCGCACCGGTGGTGCCGCTGACATCCCACATCGGCGCGCCGCCGGCATTGCCAACCCAGACCCCGACGGTGTAGCGTTGCGACCAGCCGATCGCCCAGTTGTCGCGTATGTCCTTGCTGGTGCCGGTTTTGACGGCGGTCCAGAAACGTGTGGCCAGCACGCTGTCGGTGCCAAAAGTGCGGGCGCGGGCCAGCGGGTCGGACAACACGTCGCCGACGATGAAGGCGGCGCGCGGGTCCAGCACCGGCAGTGCGGCGGCTGGCCCGGCTGGCTTGGCACTGCCCATGTTGGTCTGGACCAACGCGGCCACCGGGCCAAAGCGCCCGCCATTGCCCAGCGCACGGTAAGCGTTGCTCAGGTTCAGCAGCGACACCTCGGCGCTGCCCAGCGCCAGGCTGTAGCCGTAATAGCTGCCGGTTTCCTTGAGCGGCAGGCCAAGCCGGCGCAGTTGCTGGTGAAACGCCTCCGGCGAGACCATCACCAGCGTGCGCACCGCCGGCACATTCAGCGACGCACCCAGGGCAGTGCGCACCGACACCCAGCCCTTGAACTGGCGGTCGTAGTTTTGCGGGATGTACAGGCCGCCACTGGTCTGAATCTGGGTGCTGGAGTCTTCCAGCAGCGAGGCCGCCGTCAAGCGACGCTCGGCAATCGCCTGGGCATATAAAAACGGCTTCAAGGTAGATCCTGGCTGGCGCAGCGCAGTGACCCCATCGACCTCGGCGGCGCTGCTCAAGGCGCCCGATGACCCAACCCAGGCCAGCACCTCGCCGGACGCGTTGTCGAGCACCAGCAGCGCGCCATCTTCAACATGGCGACCAGCCAGCTCCAGCAGGTGCTGGCGCAGAGTTTGCACGGCAAAGCGTTGCAGCGGTGCCTGCAAGGTGGTGCGAATGCTGGCGGGAAGGACAGGTTTGGCACCAGTGACTGGCAAATTGGCCAGGCCGGCAGCAGACTGCGGGCCGGGACTTGCGGCTAGCGCCCAGACTACCTGCCGTGCCACATGGGGTGCGATACCTTCGCTGCCGGGGTAATCGCGCCGTTGCAGCACGGCTGCGCCAAAGAACGTCAGCGCTTCGCAGCGGGTTTGCGCCTGCGCCGCCGACCCACTTGGCCGGGCGGCATCGCCGGTGCTGGAAGCCGACAGCGCAATGGCACCAGCCGCCAGGGTGTTGTCATGCCGATTGCCAACGGCAGCAGGGCGGCTCGGGGTATTGGCCGGGCTGACGACAAAACGGCTGGCGCTGGCCGCATGCAGGCTGTTGAACACGGCGCAGGCGCGCTGCGCTACCAGGGCTGGTCTGGCGTTGGGCGAGCGCACCAGCGCGGTGGCCACAGCCGCCTCGCTGGCATCCAGGCCATGCGCAGCTTTGCCAAACAGCGTCTGGCTCAGCGCATCAATGCCGACCAGTTCGCCGCGAAACGGCACCAGATTCAGGTAGGCCTCCAGAATCTGGTCTTTGCGCCAGCGCTGTTCCAGCCATTGGGCCGATACGGTTTGCTGCACCTTTTGAAGCACGCTGCGCCCGCCTGCACTGCGCTTGAGGTCATCATCGAGCAAACTGGCAAGCTGCATGGTGATGGTCGAGGCACCGCGGGTTTTGCTGTTCCACAGGTTGGCCCAGGCAGCGGCCGACACGGCCTGCCAGTCAACCCCGCTGTGCTGGTAAAAACGCTTGTCTTCGCTGAGCACCAGGGCCGTGCGCAAGGCTGGGGAGATGTCGGCCAGCGCCACCCACTGGCCGCGCCGCACAGTGGCATCGGTACGCAGGCGGTGCAGCGGTTCGCCGTGGCGGTCAAGAATCAGCGTGTCGGATGGCCGCCAACCCGCTTTTACCTCATCAAAAGTGCCTCCAGCCCATACTGGGCAAGCGCTGACAGCTATCAATAGTAAAGCAATTAGGCGGTTCATCTGAAGGCCTGCCAAGGTGCAGACGCTGGCACGGAATAGACTGCGGATCCATAACGCCTGGGTTGTGGCAACAGGGGCCAGCGATTCAGTCGCCCGCCGCCAATTCCTTGACCACCACCGCCACCGACTCGGCATCGGGCAGGTGTGCCAGCGCACCCACCAGTTCGTCACGCACCTGCGCCAGCAGATAGTCAAAACGGCTGGCATCCATCTTCAGGGCGGTGGCAATCGACTGCACCAGGGTACGTTCGGTATTGCTCAGGTTGCCATCGGCATAAGCCGTCATCAGGCACATCAGCACGGCGGTGTCGGCAAATTCATCCGAGCCGCCAGCCAGTTCGGCGGCATCAAATACGCTGGTCTCGGGGCTGGCCAGCAGCGCGGTTGTGCCGGGCATGTCGGCACTGCGCGAACTTTCGTAAAACTGGCCAATCAACGCCGCTTCGGCCGGGTGCATGCCATCGATGGCAGCCACCGACAACATGGCTTTGGTGAGTGCAATGACTTGGCTGCTGCTTAAAGTCTGGTCATGGATCGGGTGCATCTGGGTCTCCGGTTTGGGATGATGTTTGAATTAAAAAAGCGTTCAGCGTGCCAGGGCGCGCCGTCTGGCCGTGAGCAAATTGGCTTGAATATCGGCAATCGCCATGTCTTTGAAGCGTTTGGGCAGCAGGGTGCGCCGGGAGGTTTCCGACACCGCCAGCAACTCCATGAACTCGATCATGTCGCGCTCTTGCGGCGGCATGAAGTCAAGCGCCGCCTCGGTCAGCAGCGCCGCGTTCAGGGGGCTGGCCTGGTTGCGCGCCGACTCGACCGCCAGCAAGGCCAGTGCTTCGAGGTCGGCGTTGGAATAGCCGGTCAGGGTTTCGCACAGGGTCAGCAACTCAGCGCTGCTGGCGACGCAAGTCTCGCCATACCGGGTCAGCACCGCCAGCAACACCTGCGAGCGTTCTGCTGCCGATTCACAGTAAAAAAATGGAATTTTGCGGTCGAGCCGGCCGGGGCGCTTGATGTCGCTGTCGAGCTTGTCAGGGCGATTGGTCATCATCACAAACAACACCTGACCGCGGTTGTCGGTTTCGGCCATGAACTCCTTCAGGCGGGCGATGATGCGCGAACTGGTGCCGTCATCGCCGCCTTCACCGCCGCCATTGCCAAAGCTGCGGTCGCCCTCGTCAATGATCACCGCAATCGGTCCCATCGCCTTGACTGTGGCCAGCACCCGCTCCAGATTGGCTTCGGTGGAGCCGACCCATTTGGAGCGGAAATTTTTCAAGGCCACACCTGACAGGCCGGCTTCTTTTAAAAATGCCTTGATGACAAAGGTTTTGCCCGATCCCATGGGGCCGACTGCCAGCAGGCCCATCGGGGTCAGGGTGGTGTTGCCTTCTTTGAGGTTTTTGGCAATCGCCAGCAACTCGCTTTTTATGTTTTCATGACCACCGACGCTGGCCAGGCCATGTTTCGGTTCGATGAACTCGATCAGCCCGGCGCATTCTTTTTCGATCATCTCGCGCTTGCGGCTGTGGATGACCTTCAGCACCTCGGCATTGGCATCGCCTACGGCCAAGGTTTTGCCGGGTTCGATCAGCTTGTTGATCTCGTTGGGGGTCATGCCTGCGGTGATGGTGGCCAGGGTGCTGGCGCGCTGCTCGGCCTCGGGCGTGCCTTGCAGCAATTGCAGAATCAGTTCGCGGCGCTGGCTTTCACTCAGGCCATGACCGTCCGAACTGGCCATGATGCTGGCCAACTGCACCGTGCGCAGGCCACCGGTGCGGTCAGAAAACAGCGTGATTTGCTGCTCGGTAAGTTTGGGCGCAAAAAATCCGATGACCCGCTTGCGCTGGGCCAAGTCGGGCATCGGGATCTCGATGGCCGACACCTTGGGGTTGGACAGCAGGCCGGGGTTGATGGCCCCGAGGGATTCGGTGATCAAAATGGTGATGTTGTCAGCGCTGGTCAGGCTGGCATCGAGCGACCAGCGGTGAAACGTCAGGTAGGTCTGGCGGTCTTGCTGCGCCATGAAGCTTGGGTCACCGGCGGGCAGCAGCGCATCGGCATAGGGCACGATGACGGCGGTGCTTTGTTCGCTGCGCATCTGGGCTTCGAGCAGATGCAGCGATTGCAGCAGCGTCGGTTCCACGCCGCTGTCTTGCGCCAGTGCTGCCAGCGCAGCACCATTGGGCTTGCCGCTTAAGTGCCGGATGCCGCGCTCCAGGCTGACCTCGACCACCCGCTTTTTGGTTTCCTTGAACAACTCTTCAACCAGAAAGGACTGTAGGCCATGCAGTTTGCCGGCTACCAGAAAGTTGTCAAACACATTGCGGTAAAGCACAAAGGTGGAGGCTTCACCGGCGAGGTATTTTTGCCGCAGGGTTTCGGCCCAGCGTGGCAGGTCGGGGCGGAGGGGGGCGGCAACGGCCATGATCCAAGACCGCGTCAAAGGGTTTTGGCCGGTGCCGCCTGCGCTGCCGCGCGGGCCTGTTTCATGGCTTCGAGCTGCGCCTTGGCGGTCACGCTGCCGCTGCTTTGGCGCAGCTTATTGAGCCGCACATCCAGGTCAGACTCGCGCAGTTCGCTGCCCAGGCTGGCTTGCGCGACCTGGCCCTTGATGTGCTCGCGCACGGCGCCGAGCGCCTGCACTTCGGCATCGACCGACAGGCCGTCAAGCTGGCCCTGAATTTTGAGGCGGGCCTGGGCACTGTGCATTTGCGCCAGCATGCGGTCTTTTTCTGCCTTGAGCTTGTCGATTTCGGTTTTCACCTGGGTCAGCGACTCTTTGGCGCTGTCGGCATCGGCGGTGGCCTGGGCGGCATCGGCGCGCAGCTCGGTGATGGCCGCATCGAGTGTGTTTTTTTTCTGGATCAGCACCACCGCCAGATCATCCTGGCTGGTGGCGAGCGCGGTTTCCAGGTCGGCGGCGACACTGGCAAGCTCGCGTTCATGTGTATCGAGCCGTGACGTGATGTCTTGCCGGCGCGCGATGATGGCACCGGTGGCAGCCTTGAGCTGGGTGTATTTTTCGATCATCGAGGCAATCGCGTTTTGGTAGGCGATCTCGGGATGCTCTTTTTCGATGTCGGAGACCCAAAGGGATACAAAACCAGTCCAGAGGTTGGACAGGCGGGCGAAGATTGCGTTATTGGCCATGGGGGTTCTCCTGGGTGAATCGGCGGGGTTGAACAGTGTTAAAAATCATCAGGCTTTTACCGTGCCGACAGGCTTGCGGGGCGGCTGAATCGGTGTCTTGCTGGCCGCAGCGGCATTTCTGGACGCGTCAAGGTCAAATGAATCGGGCGCATCAAATTCGGCGGCAACCTCTTCGGCAATGCGCAGGCGCGCCAGCGATTCTTCAAGCTTGCTGCCCATCTCGGACGAATAGGGCGAGGTGATCACCAGTTGATAGACTTCTTCCATCTTGTCGGGCAGCGAGATCAGCGTGGCCTCGAGCGCGCTGCGGCGCACCGCCAGGCGGCGTGAGCGTTGCAGCGTCTCTTGGTATTCGGCCAGCGCGGTGCGCAACTGGCGGGCTTCTTCTTCGGGCAAATTTGGCCGTTCCAACTGCGTTTTCAAAGACGCGATGCGCTTGACCACCACGTCCTCGCTGGCGTGGTCCTTGCGTTGCTTGAGCGACAGGTTGACTGCACACAGGCCAAGGTAATCCAGCGTCAGGTCTTCGAGCTTGTCAACATCTTCAAGGCTGAGCGAGGTGCGACGTTCTTGCACGCTCTGGTAGAGCGCCTGTACTCGGCTCCACATGTGCTGGTAAGTGGCGAGCGCCTGGCTGTCGCCTTGCTGCGAGAGTTCGGTCACCAGTTGCGTCTTGCGCTGCGTGCGGGCCTGATGCCGCTGTTCACGGTCAACCCAGGCCCGAAACGGCGGCAGCCCGGGAATCGCCAGTGCCGCCAGAATCTCGCAGCCCAGCGCCACCACGCCAACCAGCACCAGGCCCGACCAGCCCAGCGGAATCGAGGCAAACACCGCCGCCACACCGGCGCTCAGCATGGCCAGGCGGTTCTTTGGGTGCTTTAAAAAAGCACCCAGATAGGACGGTTTGGAGTCCACGTTATTTGGCAAATCTGGACCAGATGCGGGCGATGTCCTGCTGGTCTTGCTCGGACAGGATCGGTATCGGCGACGAGCGGCTAAGTGCCGCCGGGGTCGGTACCACCGCCGGGTTGGACTTGACGGCCTCGGCCATGAATTCGCCGGCTTTCAGGTTGGCGTTGGCATAACCCACAGTGTTCGATATTTTGGCAATCACTTGCGGGCGCAGGATGTAGTCGATGAACAAATGGGCTTCACGCTTGTTTTTGGCATTGGCCGGCACCGCCATGGCATCAATCGCCAGCAAGCCGCCATCGGCGGGCACCCGGTATTCGACATTGCCGCGTGATTTGGCCTGCGCCTGCACGGCATCCCCCGAAAAGCCAATCGCCACGCAGACTTTGCCGCTGGCAAGCAAGTCGATGAACTGGTCGGTTGGAATGACTTTGACCAGGCCGCTCAGCCGGTCAAGCACCCGGCCCGCTGCGGCGCTCGAATTTTTGCCATCCCATTTGGCGACACCACCGGCCATGGCCGCCAGCGGGACCACATCGCTGGCCGAATCGACCACACCGGCCCCGCAGGACTGAAAGCGCCGCGCCGATTCGGGGTCAAACACATTGGCCAGCGAATCCATGGCGTGGCCGGGCCA
The DNA here is from genome assembly GCA_903873485.1 of uncultured beta proteobacterium. Taxonomy (GTDB): domain Bacteria; phylum Pseudomonadota; class Gammaproteobacteria; order Burkholderiales; family Burkholderiaceae_C; genus Rhodoferax. The sequence continues at coordinate 8,683 of CAIQOO010000105.1, forward strand.
GGCTTTGGCGGTCAATTTGGGGTTCCAGGCAATGCCGACGGTGTACCACATGTAGGGCAGGCTGTAGGCACCATCTTTATCCCAGGCGCGCAGCGTGGCATCCACCCTGGGGTCGATGTTGCCGAGGTTTTTCAGGCTGGCCTTGTCAAGCTTGGCCAACAAGCCTTTGGCGGCCATGGCCGGCACCGCGTTGGCGGTGGGGAACACCACGTCATACGGTGTGCCGCCCGTTGACAACTTGCTTTGCAGGTCATCGTTGCCGGCAAAAATGTCGTAGATGACACGGATGCCGTGTTCTTTTTCAAAGTCTTGCAGCACGCTGGGCTCGATGTAGTCGGGCCAGTTGAGCAGGCGCACCGTGCTTTTGGCGCTGGCACCAATACCGTTGACGGCGCGGCGCAGGTTCATCAGCACGGTGGCGGTGATCAGGCCATCGACGGTGACCGCCTGCGACTCCTGAAACGCTTCGGTGGCAACCTGGGTTTGCGGGCCAAAAGTGCCATCAAGCGGACCGGCCGCATAGCCGAGCTTGCCGAGCAAGATCTGCGCTTCACGCAAGCCCGCCGCATCAACCAGCTTTTCGCGGCCCTTGTAGTTGCCGCCTGACCAGTGCTGGGTGGTCCAGATGACCCGGCGGATCGCGTTGAGCAAGCCGTCCGTTACTTGGTTGGTGGCAGGCAGGCCGTTCTGGCTGGTGAAGGCGCGAATCGCTTCTTGCGTGGCGGGGGTCAAGGTGCCGCTGGGGGCTTCGCGCAGCAGCCCCAGGCGCGTCAGCAGGCGCTGGGCGGTTTCGATCTTGGCGCTGCGGCTGCCTGCCTGTACCGGGGTGGTGGTTTCTGGCTTGGCTGGTGCCTGGCCGGTGCCAAACACAAAACCTTGAGCCTGCGCGGTGGCAATCAAGCCGCTGCTGCAGCACAGTGTGGCCAGCAGAGCGATGGTGCGAATTTTCATGGTGTGGTCCTGGATCAGCATCGAAGCTGCTGTTGGGCGGCGTTTTTCAGTGGTGTGGCGTGGCCGGGCAGCAAGCTCACTGGCCAGCGCCGAAACAAATGGTGTTGCGCGATTGTGCCAACTGGAACAGCCGGGCCGCATTGTCTGTGCTGGCGACAATGCCGCCCTGGCCCTTGAGGGTCATTTCACCAAGCAGGCAGGCGGACGCGGCATCGCCGTCTTGCACGGCGCGCTCAAGGTGGCTGCGCGCCCGGACAAAATCGCCCTCGGCAAGCAGCTTGCGTCCGGCCTCGGCGTTCTCGGCGGCCGACAGGCCGGCAGTTGGCAGGCTGTTGCCCGGTGCTGCGGCAGCGGGTGGAGCCACCGGTGCCGGCACCACCACTGGTGTTGGCGCTGGTGTCGCCACGGCAGTTGGCGCAGCCGGCCGGTCTGGCGGCGGTGGCGCGCTGACGGCAGCCGCTGGCGGCGGCAGGCTGGCGCCAGCCATTCTTTCTTTCAGATACAGATGCCACACGGCAGAGGCCATGGCACCAACAACGGCCAGGCCAATCAGCCCTTTGGAGAGCGGTGTCAAACTGGCCATGTCATGGTCCTGGTGGGGTGGTGGCAGTGCTGCCAAATTGGGCTGCCAGGCTTTGCAGCCGTTGGCTGGCCTGGGCAATGTCGCAAAGTTCCCGCGCGCTTTGGTCGCGTGCGGCTTGCAAACTGGCTTGATACGCGGCAGTTTCTTGTGCGGTGCGGGCCAGTTCGCGCTCGACCAACGCTTCGAGTTCGGCCATTTGCTTGCGAATTTCGCCAACTACCTGTTCCTGGCGGGCCAGTGCGCTGTTCAACTGGGTCTGGGTTTCAATCTCAAGCTGCTGCAAGATGCGCTGAACCGCTTCGCCATGCGCTGCCAGCGCCGTGACTTTGGCGGCCGCATCGGCCAGCGGGTCGGCAATGGTCCAGGATTCATCGGCGGCATCCATCGCCCGGATCGCCATCAAGCGGGTTGCCGGGTCCATCGCGCTCAGGCCATCGACCAGGCGCAACAGGCGCTCGGCCGGATAGAGCGACGGTCCGACGCCGTGCCGGGCATAAATGTCATCGAGTTTCAGCGGCGTGCCTGCGCTGGCGGGCGCAGCGGCTGGCAATGCGGTAGTCGGCGCGGCGGTCACCGGCGCCGCTGCCGGGGTGGCTGTCGGCGGTGCGGTCGGCTCGGCCAGGGTGATCTCGATGTCGGGTGCAGGCGACTCCGCCGGGGCATCCTTTTTGACCAGCCCGGCTCTTTCCAGAAAATCCAGCATACCTTTCATGGCGTGTTCCCCAGTCTGTTGATGATGTTGCAGTGCCGACCAGCCGATTGACAGTTGGCATCGAGAATTCGGTCAGGGCACTGAAAAATGGCGGCAAAAAGAGTTTACTGCCAATCAGGGCTGGCTTGCGTACCCGCAGCGGTTAACGATTGGTCGGCCCGGCATGGCAGTGCTGTTGTCCCGACCGTGGCTGAGGTTTGCTGTGACGGACTTTTCAGGCACTGCCAACCGGGATCCATATTGCTATCTAATATATAGCTGTCAGCGCTTGTCCAGTAAGGGCTAGAGGGTGATTTTGCATTAAATCCTGGCGGAAGCCCGGTCGATTTCGGCGCGCAACTCGGGGTAATTCAGGGTGACCGGAAACTGTGGAAATTCGTCGATCACGTTCTGTGGTGGACGAAACAAAATACCGGCGTGGGCGGCACCCAGCATCGCCATGTCGTTGTACGAGTCACCCGCTGCCATTACCTTGAACTGGAGTTCCCGAAAGCGCTGCACCGCTTCTTTTTTCTGGTTGGGCATGCGCAGATGGTAGTTCACCAAAATGCCGGCGGCATCGGCTTCGAGCTTGTGGCAAAACAGCACCGGCATGTTGAGCTGCGCCATCAGCGGCATGGCGAATTCGTAGAAGGTATCAGACAAAATGATGACCTGAAAGTCGCGCCGCAGTGCATCCAGAAAATCGCGCGCGCCGGTCATCGGGCCCATCTCCGAGATCACTTTTTGGATATCGGGCAGACCCAGACTGTGCGCCTTGAGCAAGTCCAGCCGGAACTTCATCAGCTTGTCGTAGTCAGGCTCGTCGCGTGTCGTTCGGGACAACTCCGGGATGCCGGTGCGTTTGGAAAACTCGATCCAAATCTCGGGAACCAAAACACCTTCGAGGTCGAGACAAACAAGCTGCATTTAACTTCTCCAAAAGTGGGGCACCCGCCGCTGATGGGCGCTCGTGCCGCAGGCGGCGACATGCCGTGCGGCGGTAGTGTAACGGGGCGTTTTTTTGCCGGGGCAGTTTTTGGCCGCTGGCCTGCCTTGACACTTTGGGAAGTGCGCGGGCATCGGTTAAGCTTGAGTGTCTGGCCGGGTACCGGGGTTAACGTGAAACACACCCGTTCGTGGTGAGCTTGGCCTTGTCCTGAGCTTGCCGAAGAGTCGTTCCACATGCCCTTCGACTGCGCTCAGGGCGAACGGTTTCATCATTCGGAGTGGGCAAGGGTCCATCAAAGCTAGTCTCAAACAGGCCCAGGCGAGCAGGTTTTTTTTAATGCTGTTGGCGATTTGCCAGAGAGGGTTTTTTATGATGTACAAAACGTTCGCGCCGGTCTTGTTGCTGCTGCTGTCGGGTGTTGTGCTGGCAGAGTCATCGCCGGCCAAAAAAGACCTGGTCGCCCGGGTGCTGGTGTTGCAGCAAGGAGCAATTGAGCAAACTGGCCAGTCGCTGGCAGAGCGTCCGGCGTTGCAGTTGATGCAGCAGGCCGGACTTGCCTTGCAAACCCGGGTGGCCCCAGAAAAACGTGAAGCGGTGGCCAAGCTGATTCAGGCCGAGGCAAAAAAATACGCCGATGAGGCCGGACCGCTGGTGCGCCAGCAGGCCGTCAAGCTGGCACCGGCCACCATCGGCAGCTTGCTCGATGAAAAATTCACCGAAGAAGAATTGACGCAACTGATTGCCATCATGGAGTCGCCGGTCAACCGCAAATATTCCCAGATGGGCGGCGAGTTTCAAAAAGCGCTAGGTGACAAACTGGTCGCCCAGACCAGATCAGTGATCGAGCCAAAAATCAGGGCCTTGGAACAGGCGCTGGCAAAACACCTGGGCCTGCCGCTTGCGTCGGCTGCCAAAGCCTCTGAACCGGCCTCCAAGGTACTGAAAAAATAGTCGGGCACTTGCCCGACCTTGAGGCAACCCCGCAACACTGGTTTCATCACGTCCGCCCACACCATGACCCGCATTCAGATCAAACTTCCCGAACAATTGCCTTTTTCTACCGAGCTGGTGCTGTACCAAAGCCACATCAATTACGGCGGCCATCTCGACAACGCGCTGTTGCTGACGCTGGTGTCAGAAGCCCGCATGCGGTTTTTCAAGTCGCTCGGCTACACCGAACTCAATGTCGAGGGTGTCGGCATCATTGTTTCAGATGCCGCGCTGCAGTACCGATCCGAAGCGTTTTATGGCGAAGTGATGGTGGTGCAGATGGGGGCTGCCAACTTCAGCCGCAAAGGCTGCGATTTGCTGTGGCGCATGAACGAGCAGTCCAGCCAGCGCGAAGTGGCGCGCGGCAAAACCGGCATCGTCTTTTTTGACTATGCAACGCATCAAACGGTGCCGGTGCCGCATGCCTTTCGCCAGCGGCTGGAACCCCATTCAACCAACACCGATGCCACCGAACCGTCGCCATTGCCTATTGTTTGAGTACAGCCCGCCAAGCCACGGCCACATGGCTCCAAACAAATTGGCTATCCTTGTCCGTAGATGATAAAAAAAAACCTAAGTGAATCAACAGCTTAGGGGTTTTCTTTGGCCGTCTTTAGCGGCCCTTGTCGGCTATCACATGTGGTCAATCATGACTTGACCGAAACCTGAGCAACTCACCTGGGTTGCACCATCCATCAGGCGAGCAAAATCGTAGGTGACCTTTTTGCTCTTGATGGAACGTGCCATCGAATCGAGGATGACATCAGCCGCTTCCAGCCAGCCCATGTGACGCAGCATCATTTCTGCCGACAGAATCTCCGAACCTGGATTCACATAATCTTTGCCAGCGTACTTGGGCGCAGTGCCGTGGGTGGCTTCAAAGCAGGCAACCGAGTCAGACAGGTTGGCGCCCGGTGCAATGCCAATGCCACCGACCTGGGCTGCCAGTGCATCAGAAACATAGTCACCATTGAGGTTCAGCGTCGCAATCACGCTGTATTCTGCCGGGCGCAGCAAAATCTGTTGCAAGAAGGCATCCGCAATGCTGTCCTTGATGGTGATTTCTTTGCCCGTCTTTGGATTATTGAACTTGCACCATGGTCCACCATCAATCAATTCGGCACCGAATTCCCTTTGCGCCAAGCCGTAGGCCCAGTCACGAAAGCCACCTTCGGTGAATTTCATGATGTTGCCCTTGTGGACAATCGTCACGCTCGGCTTGTCATTGTCAATCGCGTACTGAATAGCCTTTCGCACCAGCCGTTCGGTGCCTTCGCGCGACACTGGCTTGACACCAATACCGGAGGTATTGGGGAAACGAATCTTGGTGACGCCCATCTCGTCTTGCAAGAACTTGATCAGTTTTTGTGCCTTGGGTGACTCGGCTTCAAATTCGATGCCAGCGTAAATGTCTTCGGAGTTCTCGCGGAAGATCACCATATTGGTCTTGTGCGGCTCTTTCACCGGGCTGGGCACGCCTTCAAAATACTGGATCGGACGCAGGCAGACATACAGGTCAAGTTCTTGGCGCAAGGCCACGTTCAAGGAACGGATGCCACCGCCCACCGGTGTCGTCAGCGGTCCTTTGATGGACACCACATATTCACGCAGCGCTGCCAGAGTCTCTTCGGGCAGCCAGACATCGGGGCCATAAACCTTGGTGGATTTTTCGCCGGCATAAACCTCCATCCAGTGAATTTTCTTTTTGCCACCATAGGCCTTGGCCACGGCTGCATCGACCACCTTCATCATCACCGGGGTAATGTCAAGGCCGGTGCCATCACCTTCGATGAACGGAATGATCGGCTGATCCGGCACGTTCAGGGACATGTCCGCGTTGACGGTGATTTTCTGGCCTTCAGAGGGTATTTTGATGTGCTGGTACATTGAAAAGGATCTCCATTAATGGGTCGGGAATCGTGTTTGATCTCACACTTTTATTTTAGTCGGAATAAATTGACGGCTTCTGTCAACCATGGCGATGCGGTGAGCGTTGTAGCTGCACCTTCCAATAATGTGAAGGTTTTTTGTACTAACGTTATTCCAAGGAAACTGAAAAATGAACAAACTTCTCGCTGCTCTGGTTGCCAGTCTTTTCACCGTTGGCGCTTTCGCTGCCGCATCTGCTCCCGAGGCCACTGCCTCTGCTGCCAAGGCCACCAAGGTTGAAGCCAAAGCTGAAAAGAAGGCCGAAGTAGCTGCTGATGCAACTTCCAAGCCCGCCAAGAAGGCCAAGAAAGCCGCTTCCAAGGCATCTGCCGCCTGATTTCAAGGCTGCTTGCGCTTGGTCAAAAAAAGCCCGCTTATGCGGGCTTTTTTTTTGCCATGTTGTCTTGGCAACGATGATGCAGATGCAGCAAAATGACGACATGAAACTCTTTGCAACCACACTTTTGTCACTGACACTGACACTGACACTGGCCATGGTCAGCCTGAGTCACGCCCAGAGCGCGCCCCAGATGGACCTGCCACGAACCAAAATCACGGTCGGCATGCACCTGATTGATGCCCAAGTGGCAGCGACACCCGAGCAGCATGCCACCGGCCTGATGTTTCGTTCGCAAATGCCGTCATCTGAAGGCATGTTGTTTGTGTTTGATCGCCCAGTTGAGCAATGTTTCTGGATGAAGAACACCCTGCTGCCGCTGACTGCGGCGTTCGTTGCCGACGATGGCACCATTGTCAATCTGGCCGACATGAAGCCCCAAACCACCAAATCGCACTGCTCCCGGCAACCCGTGCGTTATGTACTTGAAATGAACCAGGGCTGGTTTGACAAGCGAGGCATCAAGGCTGGCGCCAAACTCAATGGCGCGCCGTTTGGCAGCAAATAGCGCCTTGGGAAAATGAAAAACCCGGACGTTATTGGAACGTTATGGGCTTATAAAGGGCTTATAAATGGTCCCGCTGACAGGAATCGAACCTGTATCTAGCACTTAGGAGGCACTCGTTCTATCCATTGAACTACAGCGAGAGGTTATCCGGTTTTACCCCTGTTTCATTGAGTAAATCACTCACTTGCTATTCCTGAATCACCTAGTCATAATCCGTTCAGTGATACGGCAGTGATACAAGGAGTGATACAAAGATGGCAAGCTTTACCAAGATCGGATTGAAGTGGCGGGCGCTGGTGCGGCGCAAGGGGCAAAAGCCCCAATGCAAGACCTTTGCCGTCAAGGCGCAAGCCGAGGCTTGGGCGCGCCAGATCGAGTCTGATATTGATCGGGGAATTGTAGCGGTCGATCCTGTATCACTGACGATGAAGCAGGTGATACAAGCGTATCACCAGTTGCGCGAGTCATCACGCCCTGTTTCCGACACTTCCAACGAGCACTATGTGCTCAAGCGCCTGATTGAAGGCCTGGGCGACAAAAGCGCGGGGGCGCTGACACCGCAGGCACTGGCAGACTATTGCAAAATGCGCAAAGAAGATGGTGCAGGCCCCTACACCGTCAACCTTGAGATCAGCAAGCTCGGCACCGTCATGCGGTACGCTGGCATCGCCTTGGGTGTGGTGTTGCCCGATGCGGCAGGCGCTGCCCGGCCTTTGCTCAACCACCTTGGGCTGATTGGTGGTGGTGGCAAACGCGAGCGCAGGCCCACCGAAGATGAAATTACCGCCATTCTGAAGGCACTGTCCGCCCGCGGCCAGGTTTACGCTGACGCGGTTGAATTTGCCGCCATCACCGCCGCGCGCCGGGGCGAGGTGTGCGCCATTAAGTGGGCAGACTTTGACGAAAAGACCAAGATGCTGATCATTCGGGACCGCAAAGACCCGAAAAAAAAGAAAGGCAACGACGACATCATCCCGCTGCTTGGCAAATCGTTTGACATCGTTATGCGCCAGGAGAGAAAAGGCGACAAAATTTTCCCGATCCACCCGCAAACGCTGTCAAAGTATTTCACCGCCGTTTGCCGCGAGCTGGCGATACCCGATTTGCACCTGCACGATTTTCGCCACGAAGGCACCAGCGCCCTGTTTGAGCAGGGCTACACCATAGAGCAGGTCAGTCTGGTGACGGGCCACAAGTCATGGGCAAACCTGAAGCGCTACACCAACCTCAAGCCCGAGAGCCTGCACCGCGAGTAGCGGCCTCTCGGCATTTGTCGATGTGTTCGGCGATGTCCCGAAAGTCTGCATACCGCTTACCCTGATCAAGGTAAGTGGGTATCGGGAATGTGCCGGCACTCAATTGGTTGTAAACCGCCGGTTTGGTGATGCACATGATTTCTGCCAATTGGGTAACACCGACCCGAAAACCATATTTGTCAACCACCATTGCCTGAGTCATCAAACTGCTGCTCATGAAGCACTCCAATCAGTAACCAGATCAGGTTCTGCCGCCTCAAATTGCTCATGGATCACCAGACCAAGCCGCTCGGCGATGTGGTGCTCCAGGGTGGCGCCCTTGCTGTTTTTCCAGCCGGGCAGCAACTGCACCGCATCACAGAACACCAGCGCGGCGATGTCGGTGCGCATGCACTCCAGCCAGGTTAAGTGTTTATCGGGGTTGATCTCTGCCGGGTTGATGACCTCCCAGCCATCGGCGCGCAGGCGGGCAGCTTCGGCGTGAAATGCCGGGAAATTAAGGTCCGGCAGGCCGCTCATAGGCCCGGCAATATATGTCGTTTGCTTTTTCATGTTGGCTCCAGCAAATAATGATTGCCGTACAAGTAACTCATTTGGCTGATCTTTGGCCGCTTCCACTCGCAAGCCCCAAGCACGTTTAGCTTTCGGCCCTGACTGTCCCAAAAACTGACGCACTCCCAAAATGGCGAGTTTTCAGGAGGCTGAACTTCTGAAACCTCGCCAGTCTGTCGTGTGAGCACAATCGGCCCACAGTGAGGGTGCATTTCAAAACGCCACACCTTGCCTTTGGCATCCAAGATTTTGTAATCTTGTCCGCCAGTGCAAATGATGGCGTTGTCTATGTGTTGGCAGGTCATGTTTTCATCCCCATGATGTCGCGCAAAAAATCAACGGTTTCATCAGGCCCGGTGCGCGGGTATTGGCTGCCTGATGCTGGCTTGCAATTCATGCCCTCGGCAAAGCACCGCTGGCCATACTCGACCAACTGGCGACGGGTGAAATAGAGTTTGCCGTGCTGGGTTTCATCGCGGTCTAT
>CAIQOO010000106.1 GCA_903873485.1 uncultured beta proteobacterium
ATTGAACAGAAAGCTCAGGGCGATCCAGACCAGCGACCAGTTCAACGCCTCTTTGACGCCGATGTCGTGCGCGCCCTGTTTTTTCAGCACGACAAAGTCGATGAACAGCGACACCAGCACGATGCCGCCAAAGGTGACCCATAGCCACAGGGGAGCAATTGTTTGCATATAAACCTTTAAAGTTGGAGATCAACAACCCGATCCGGGAGATTGACTGGGTGCAGCCGACAAAAGCGCCAACGCACACGCAATGCTCCAAGTCTAAAAGAATAGAGCCATGTTTATTCTGTTAAAAATGCCAATATAGTTCGTAAAAAAGGGAGTGTCTGAACGTATTTTCATGGCCCTTGGTGCTGGACTCAGGATCGGCTTTCGACACAGGTGATGCAGGCATCGGCCAACTGCCTGATCATGGCATGGGGCATTCATAGTCTCTTTTTTTCGAAGTTGGATTCTCTCAAATACTGCTTTTTCAGGTGTTTTTTACAGCATATCCTGCACCCCGTTCTTTCATTTACACAGGAGATATTCAGATGAAAAAGTTCCTTTCAATGCTGGCCGTGGTGTTGACACTCGGCTTGTCAAGTGTTGCCATGGAGGCCGAAGCGGCCAAGCGCATGGGATCAGGCAAATCTTTGGGCACGCAACGTCAGGCGATGCCAGACAAGGCACCAACATCCCCCGGCCAGTCAGCAGCCACAACTGCCACGCCAGGGGCTGCAGCCGCCGCACCCTCGCGCTCCTGGATGGGGCCGGTGGCAGGACTTGCGGCAGGTCTGGGCCTGGCGGCACTGGCATCGCACCTGGGTTTTGGCGATCAGCTGGCCTCCATGCTGATGATCGGGCTGCTGGCTGCAGCCGTCATGCTGGGCATTGGCTGGTTCATGCGCAAACGCGCCGCAGCACGCCAGCCGCTGGCGGCATCAGCCGGGAACATGCAGTATGCCCCGGTAGGTAACGGCAACGCTGGCCAGGCAGCACCCGCTTACGAGGTGGCCATGCCCGCCGGTGGCAGTGCGGCCATTGGTTCAGCCATTGGTGCGGGTGTAGCGGGTGCCAGCCAGATTCCGGCCGACTTTGATGTGGCCGGTTTTGAGCGCCATGCCAAAGTCAACTTCATTCGCCTGCAGGCAGCCAATGATGCGGGCAACCTCGACGATATCCGCCAGTTCACCACGCCCGAGATGTATGCACAACTCAAGCTGGAACTGGCCGAGCGCGGCCTCTCGACACAGAAAACCGAGGTGCTTAGCCTCGATGCGCTGGTGCTGGAAGTCGATGAAGATGCCGACCGCTATCTGGTGAGCGTGCGCTTTACCGGCAGCATTCGGGACGACAGCGGGGAGCCTGACGAGTCGTTTGACGAGATCTGGCACTTGATGAAGTCCCGCCATGGCAACAGTGGCTGGGTGTTGTCTGGCATTCAACAACTGTCGTGAGCCGCCGGGTGTTGGCACTGTCCCGTCAAATCGCACCCAGGGCGCGCAGTGCCGCAATCTGCGCTTGGGTTTGCCCCAGTTCGCGCAGAATCGCCTCGGTATGCTGTCCGATGGCGGGCACCGGGTCCATGCGGCAGTCAAATGCATTGCTGCGCCCGGGCGGCAGCAAGGCCGGCAGGTCGCCAGCGGGCGAGCCAACCGTTTGCCAGCGCTGGCGCGCCGTGAGCTGGGGGTGCGACCACAGGCCGGCCATGTCGTTCATGCGGGCGTTGGCAATCTGCGCTTGATCCAGGCGCACCAGCACTTGCGCCGTCGTCAATTTGCCAAACACCGCCAGGATCAGGCCTTTGAGTGCATCGCGGTGCTGGTTGCGGCTGGCGTTGCTGTCAAAACGCGGGTCGCTGGCAAGCGCAGCATCTTCAAGCACGCTGGTGCAGAAGGCTTGCCACTCGCGTTCGTTTTGCAGGCCCAGCATCACCGTGCCGCCATCGCCGGCCTGAAACGGGCCATAGGGGTAGATGCTGGCGTGCGCGGCAGCAGTGCGCGGTGGCGCTGTCGCCCCTTCATGGGTGTAATACAGCGGGAAACCCATCCATTCGGCCAGCGACTCCAGCATCGACACGTCGATCTGGCTGCCTCGCCCGGTTTTGCCGCGCAGCAGCAGGGCCGACAGGATGCTGGTGCAGGCATACATGCCCGCCGCAATGTCGGCCACCGAGATGCCCGCCTTGCTGGGGACTTCGGGCGTGCCGGTGACCGACAGAAAGCCGGCTTCGCTCTGGATCAGCAAATCGTAGGCTTTCTTGTCGCGGTACGGGCCATCCTCGCCATAGCCCGAGATGTCGCAAACAATCAGCCGGGGGTGCACCGCATGGAGCGATGCAAACGACAAGCCCATGCGCGCCGCCGCGCCGGGGGCGAGGTTTTGCACCAGCACATCGGCTTGCGCCAGCAGTTGGATGAGGACGGCCAGCGCCGCTGGCTGCTTGAGGTCCAGCGTCAGGCTTTCCTTGGAGCGGTTGGTCCAGACAAAATGCGAGGCCAGGCCCTTGACCCGGTTGTCATAAGACCGGGCGAAATCGCCTTCGCCGGGCCGCTCGACCTTGATGACCCTGGCCCCCAGGTCGGCGAGCTGGCGGGTGCAAAAAGGTGCTGCAATGGCGTGCTCCAGCGAGACGACGGTGATTGAGTCAAGAGGTCGGATCATCAAATTCACCTTTGAAGTATTGGGGGCAGAGCTTGACGCCCGGGCGCTGGCGGTCTGTCCCGCAAGGTCTTAAAAAGACCTTGGCAGGCCGAGCACATGCTCGGCGATGTAGGCAAAAATCAGGTTGGTCGAGATCGGTGCCACCTGGTAGAGCCGGGTCTCGCGAAACTTGCGCTCAACATCGTAGTCGTTGGCAAAACCAAAGCCGCCATGAAACTGGATGCAGGCGTTGGCCGCTTCCCAACTGGCCTTGGCGGCCAGGTATTTGGCCATGTTGGCCTGCGCGCCACAGGGCTGGCCGGCATCAAACAGTGCGCAGGCCTGGTAGCGCATCAGGCTGGCGGCTTCGACTTCGATGTAGGCCTGGGCAATCGGAAACTGCACGCCCTGGTTTTGCCCGATCGGGCGGCCAAAAACCACCCGCTCGCTGACATATTGAGTCACACGGTCCAGAAACCAGTAGCCGTCGCCAATGCATTCGGCGGCAATCAGGGCACGCTCGGCGTTTAGGCCATCGAGAATGTATTTGAAGCCCTGGCCTTCCTGGCCAATCAGGTTTTCCTCGGGGATTTCCAGATTCTCGAAAAACAGCTCGTTGGTCTCGTGGTTGACCATGTTGGCAATTGGCCGCACCGTCATGCCGGTTTGTTCGGCCAGCCGAAGATCCACCATAAAGATCGACATGCCTTTGGACTTTTTTTTCACCTCGGCCAGCGCCGTGGTACGCGCCAGCAAAATCATCCAGTCGGAATGCTGCACCCGCGATATCCAGACCTTCTGGCCATTGACCAGGTAGCGGTCGCCCTTTTTGACGGCCGTGGTGCCGATTTTGGTGGTGTCGCTGCCGCTGCCGGGTTCAGTCACGCCCATCGACTGCAAGCGCCATTCGCCGCTGGCGATTTTTGGCAGGTACAGCGCCTTTTGCGCGCTTGAGCCGTGGCGCAGCAGGGTGCCCATGTTGTACATCTGGCCGTGGCAGGCACCCGAATTGCCGCCGCTGCGATTGATCTCTTCCATGATCACCGAGGCCTGCGTCAGGCCCAGGCCGGAGCCGCCGTATTGCTGGGGAATCAGCGCGGCCAGCCAGCCGGCCCTGGTGAGGGCCTCGACAAAGGCCTCGGGGTAGCCGCGCTGCGCGTCGATCTGGCGGTGGTAGGACGCGGGAAACCCGGCACACAGCGCGCGCACCGCATCGCGGATGTCCTGGTATTGGTCGGGGGCGGTTTTGATCATGGTTGGGGGTGTCAGGACAAGTGCCAGCAATTCTCAATTCAAGTTAGCTCTAATTTCAGGAGCATCAGATCTTTTTTTGGAAACAGTTCTGAGCATAAACTCCATGAGGTGCAAGCTCAGAACAGGCCAAGCTCACCGGGAACGGCAATGGCCAATCCACCGGGTTCAGCTTCGCCGCACCGGGCCGCTCAGCGCTCGTTGCGAAACTGGTCGTGGCAAGCCTTGCAGCTTTTTTCCACCGCATCAACCGCGCTGCGGATGGCAGGCACGTCAGCACTGCCTGCGACCTTTGCCAGTTGCGCCACCCGGGCCTGATAGCTGTCTTGCGCCTGTTTAAACCCGGCTGCGTCTTGCCAGACTGACGGCTTGGCCCGGGTCGGCGGGTAATTGCTGTCCGGGGTGAAATAGGCCCAGGGTTTGCCAGAGAGTTCTTGCAGTTCCAGCGCCTGCGACTGAAATTCAGCCTTGTTGTAATCCTGGCGTTCTCGCGCGACCAGACCCATCGGCTCAAGTGCCTTGGTCAGTTGCTTGAAAGCCGCCTGGCGCTGGCTGACCCACCGCTGCGGGTGCGTGTCTTTGACACGGTCATTACAAGCCCCCAGCAGCAGGGCGGCAGCCAGCAGGCCAGGTTTGAGGGTCAGAGCGATGCGCATGGTGATGTGGGTGGTTGCAAACAAAAAGAAAGGGGGAAAGTGGCCAATCCCGGCCAGGCAGCGGCGCATCAGGGGTTGAAAACGGTTTCCCACAGCAGCAGCACCGCCTGCCTTTCGTTTTCCAGTTCATGCGGGGCGACTTGGGTCGATTCCTCATTCAGCCGGGCACGGTGCTGTACCAGGCGCATCGCCCGGTAGGCGCTGGCTGCGGCATGGCCAACACCGGCCGGCAGCAGACCCAGCACCTGCGAGCGTTCCAGCAAGGCGATGTTGCCGGCGTTGGCCAGCAACTCGGGGTGTGCGCCAGACTGGGACAGCACCAGGTACTGCATGACAAACTCGACATCCATCATGCCCCCGTGGCCGTACTTGACATCGAATTTGTCGCGTCTGGCCGGATGCGCCAGCCCGACCCGCTCACGCATGACACGGATCTCGGTGCGCAGACTGTCGGCATCACGCACAGCGGTGAGAACGGCCTTGCGCACCGCGTCAAAGCGTGCCTGCAAGGCCGCATCGCCGAGCACGCAGCGCGCCCGCGTGATGGCCTGGTGCTCCCAGGTCCAGGCGGTGTTGGAGCCGCGCTGCTGCTGGTAGTTGCTATAGGATTCAAAACTGGTGATCAGCAGACCGGCATTGCCATTGGGGCGCAGCGCGGTGTCGATTTCATACAAATCGCCGTCGCCGGTCTTGACGGTCAGCCAGTTGATGAGTTTGCGCACCAGGTTGGCATAGACCTCGGGGGCGCGCTCGTCGGCATCGTCAAAGACAAATACCAGGTCCAGGTCACTGCCGTAACCCAGCTCCTTGCCACCCAGCTTGCCATAGGCAATGATGCCAAATTGGGGTTGCGCGCGATGCGCACCCTTGAATCGGCTCCAGCACCAGCGGGTGGTGATGCACAGCACCGCATCGGCCAGCGCGCTGAGGTCATCGGCCACCTGCTCCACCGTGAGTTCGCCTTCGATGTCGCGCGCCAGCGTGCGAAACACTTCGGCATGGTGGGCGCGACGCAGCAAATTGAGCAATGCCTCGTCGTCGTCTTCGCCGGTGTTGTGCAGTGCCTGGCGGCGAAATTCCAGCTCGGCTTCAAAGGCCGATGCGTCAAAGCGCTCTTGCAACATGCCAGATGCCGCCAGTTCGTCAATCACGCCGGGGTGCAGCAGCAGGTAACGCGCCGGCCAGCGTGCCGCGCCCAGCAGGCGCAGCAGGCGTTCATGCACATTCGGGCGCTCCAGCAGCAACGCCAAATAACTCTCACGGCGCAGCAGCGGCTCCATCCAGTCAACCAGGCCAACGGCGGCGGCCTCGGTGACGCGATCTTCGCGCACCCATTGGGCGGTGCGCGATAGCAGGCGCATCAGGCGCGCGCGCGCCTCGTCGCGCAAGGCCAGCACCCGCGGGTGGTCACGCCAGGACTCCAGCCGCCGGCGAAAAGCATCGCCCAACTGGGGCAACAAATCATCCATGCTGACAAGGCTTGCAGACGATTTGCCACCCTGGCAGCCTTTGCATTCAGGCTCGGCACCACCGAGCAGCTTGTCAAATTCCTGCGCCACCAGTTCACGATGGGCATCGAGCAAGTTGAGCAGGTGCGGCACCGACGCTTGGCCCATGGTCGCGGCGATCCAGGCTAGGTCGGCATCCTGGGTTGGCAAAACATGGGTTTGCTGATCATCGAGGTACTGGATGCGATGCTCGACCTGGCGCAGGAATTGATAGGCTTGTGCCAGCGCAAGCGCCGTCTGGGGCAGCATCAAACCGGCTTTTTCCAGCCGGGCCAGGGCGTTGAGGGTCGGACGGGTGCGCAGTTCGGGGAACTGGCCGGCCCGCACCACCTGCAACAATTGCACGATAAATTCAATCTCGCGGATGCCCCCGCGTGACAGTTTCACGTCGTTGGCCCGCTCGGGTCGCCCGGCACTGCGTCTGGCGGCGTGCTCGCGGATCTGCTGGTGCAGCAAACGCAGCGCTGCAAACACGCTGTAGTCGAGGTAACGCCTGAACACAAACGGCATCACCACCTTGCGCAGGCTATCCACCGCCCCGCTGGCGATGCTGGTGCGGGGTGCCACCACCCGGCTCTTCAGCCAGGCAAAACGTTCCCATTCACGGCCCTGCACATGCAGGTACTCTTCCAGCGCGTCCAGCGACACCGCCACCGGGCCTGAGTTGCCATTGGGCCGCAACGCCAGGTCAACCCGAAAGACAAACCCGTGTTCGGTGACATCGCCGATCAGGCTGGAGATGGCGCGCACCGCCTTGGCAAAATATTCATGGTTGCTCAGGCAGCCCCGGCCCTGCGCATCCCCGGCGGTATCGCCGTCTTCGTCATAAACATAGATCAGGTCAATGTCGCTT
Source organism: uncultured beta proteobacterium (assembly GCA_903873485.1). Classification (GTDB taxonomy): domain Bacteria; phylum Pseudomonadota; class Gammaproteobacteria; order Burkholderiales; family Burkholderiaceae_C; genus Rhodoferax. The sequence continues at coordinate 6,894 of CAIQOO010000106.1, forward strand.
GAGACATTGAGCTCGCGCGCGCCGAGTTTGCCCATGCCAACGATCCAGAGCTGGGCCCGCTGCCCCAGTGGCGTCAGCGGCGCGCCGTGGGTTGCATCAAGCAAGGCCAGCACCTCGTCATACGCCTGATTCAAGGCAAACTCGGCCAGTTCGGTCATGGCAGTGGTGATCTGCGCCAGCGGCGCTGCCGCCTCGCAGTCCAGGCACAACAGCCGCTCCAGCACCAGCGCCCGGGTGATGCGCAGCGCACTGGCGCTGTCATGCCGGGTGGCCTTGAGCGCATCAAACACGCTCTGCATCGACTCCATGCTCGGCATGCCGACGGGCAGCAAGTCCAATTGACTGTCAAAACGGCGGCGCACCCGCTGCACAAAACGGGAATGGAGGGCCAGGGAGGGGAGGGTCATAATTCTGGTCTGCAAATTCTTTTCAAACGATCTGTTGTCCATCTCATCCACACTGCTGAAAACCTGGTCTGGTCTGATCGCCTGGCTGTTGTGGGCCATGGTGTTGGCCCTGCTGCTGCTGGGTATGTTCTGGGGTGCATTGAACTGGCTGATTGTGCCGCGAATCGGCGAATTTCGCCCGCAGCTTGAAGCCCGCGCCAGCCGGGCGCTGGGCGTGCCGGTGCGGGTGGGGGCGATCAGCGCAACCGCCAGTGGCCTGATTCCTTCGTTTGAGTTGACCGACGTGGCCTTGTTTGACCGCCAAGGCCGGGTCGCCCTGAGTTTGCCGCGCGTGCTGGTGGCGCTGTCGCCACGTTCCCTGTGGCGGTCTGGTTTTGAGCAGCTCTACATCGATCAGCCCAAGCTTGACATCCGGCGCTCGGTTGACGGACGCATCAGCATTGCCGGACTGGATTTTTCCAGTGCGTCAGACAGCGGCAGCGCCGTGCTGGACTGGTTTTTTTCGCAGATCGAATTCGTCGTTCATGACGGTGTGGTGCGCTGGAGCGATGAGCAGCGGCAAAACGAGCCGGTGGTGCTGCAGCAAGTTGAGCTGCTGGTGCGCAACCTGGGGCGTCACCACGATGTGCGCCTGGATGCCACGCCGCCGGAGCCGTGGGGCGGGCCTTTGAGCATTCAGGCGCGCTTCATGCAGCCGCTGCTGTCGCGCCGAAACGGCCAGTGGCGTGATTGGGATGGCCAGGTTTTTGCCAATTTTGTGCGGGTCGATCTGGCGGAACTGCGCCGACATGCCGATCCGGGTTTTGACCTGAGCCAGGGCAAAGGGGCGCTGCGCACCTGGCTAGAGTTCAGTCAGGGTCACCTCACCGGGGTCACCACCGATGTGGCGATCACTGAAGTGGCGGTAACGCTGGGCGCTGACCTGCAGCCGCTGGTGCTCAATCGCTTGCAGGGGCGCATCAGCGGGCGCCGCCTGGCCAGTGGGTTTGAGCTGGCCACCAAGTCACTGGCGTTTGATACCGCTGACGGACTGCACTGGCCGGGCGGCAATATCCGGCTGATGCGCGTGAATGCCGAAGGCAAGATGCCAGCCCGCGGCGAGCTTGAAGCGGACCGGCTGGACTTGGCGGCTTTGACGCAAATCGCCAGCAGCCTGCCGCTCGATGCCCGCTGGCGTGAGCAACTGGCCCGTTATACACCCAAAGGTCTGGTCGAAAAAGTCAGTGCCCGGTGGCAGGGGTCAACGACTGCGCCCGGCAAATACAACGCCAAAGGACGGTTGAGCCAGTTTGAGCTGGCAGCGGTCGATGCGGTGCCCGGCGTGCGCGGGCTGGATCTGGAGTTCGAGCTGGATCAGGCCGGCGGGCGGGCCAGGCTGAGCATGAGCAACGGCCGCGTCGATGTGCCGGAGTTCTTTCAGGACCGATTGATCCACATCGACTCGCTCTCGGCTACTGCCAAGTGGCAACAATCGCCAGACAAGATGGCGGTGCAGGTGAGCGATATCCGGTTTGCCAACGCCGACGCGCAAGGGCAGGCACAGATCAAGTGGCAAACCGCTGACCCGAAAAAGTCGCCCTCGCAAAGCCGTTTTCCGGGCCTGCTTGACTTGCAGGCGACACTGAGCCGCGCCGATGGGCGGCAGGTGCATCGTTATCTGCCGCTGGTGATCAACAGCCAAGCGCGCGACTATGTGCGCGATGCGGTGCAGGAAGGCAGCGCGAGCAATGTGCGTTTTCTGGTCAAGGGCAATATTGAGGATATCCCGGCCCTTGATGCGCGCCGCGGCATGTTCAGAATCAGCGCCGATGTCCGGCAGGCGCGGCTGGCCTATGTGCCGCGCCGCCTGCAAGGGCCACAAGAGTTGCCCTGGCCGGAGTTGCGCGACCTTAGTGGCGAACTGGTGATTGACCGGATGCAATTGCTGGTCAAGGGCGCGCGCGCCCGGATTGGTGACAACGGCGACTTGCAGGTGATGCGGGCCGATGCCACGATTGCCGATTTGATGAACACCGAAGTGAAGGTCAATGCCGAGGCCAAAGGCCCGCTGCCCGCCATGTTGCGCCTGGTCAACAACTCGCCCCTGGGCGAACTCACCGGGCATGTGCTGAAACACGCGGTGGTAACTGGTGATGCCGGCTACCGGTTTCAACTGGCGCTGCCAATTGCCGACCTGGCCAAATCCACGGTACAGGGCAGCGTATTGCTGGCCGGCAATGACGTGCAGATCAGCCCGGACACGCCCAAGCTGTCGCGCTCGCGCGGCAGCGTCAACTTTACCCACACCGGTGTCACGCTGGCCGGTGTGCAAACCCGCCTGCTCGGTGGCGAGGCGCGCCTGGACGGCGGCCTGCTGCTGACTGGCGTGGACAACAGCCACCCGAGCGTGATTCGGGCGACCGGAGTCGCCACCGCCGAAGGCTTGCGCCA
>CAIQOO010000107.1 GCA_903873485.1 uncultured beta proteobacterium
GAGTTCACGACGCACGACATCGAGTGAGTCAGGTCGGCAGAGAGTTCGTTTGATTTGGTTTTGCTGGTGCATGCGCGCAGCATAAACAAAATTTACGATTTTGTCCAGAACTATTTGAGGGTACAGGGCAGTCCTAGCCCCTACCTGCATTGGACAGACAGCTATCAATAGTGATAGCTTCTGCATTCACCACAGATCTCCAAGATCGCCCTCAGGCGGGTGTGCCCTGACCAAGCTGGTGTCCAAGTTGCTACCCAAGGCAGCCCGTGAGCAGGCGCGACTTGAAACCTTCACAAATCTGTCACATCAAGTCTTTACCATGGGTGTTTGTTCTTCCATCAAACCTTGGTAACTTCAACCATGCCCCATTCAAACTCATCTTCTCGCCGCTCCGCCCTGAAAATGATCGCTGCTGCGCCCATGTTGCCGTTGGGGGCGTTCTCGATAGGCTCGCTGTTGTCGGGTTGCGCCTCGACCGCCGCAACAGGCACCAACTCAGCCGCCTCGTCAATCGCATTTGCATCAGCCGCCTTTACCGCTATGCCTGCACCCAGCCTGGCCAACCCGGCTGCTATGGCGACCACCACGGTGGCATCGAGCTTGCAGTTAAGCCTGCAAGACGGCAGCACGCACGCATACAAGCTGGCCTATCAGCCATTTTTCATCACCGGCGACCGTGTGCCTGACGGCAATGGCGGCACCGTGCTGGCGGGTGGCTATGTGGACATCGTGAAACGTCCGATCATCGACAAATCGGTGCCCGGCAAAGAGCGTCAGTTCTTCTCGGATTGCCCGGATGGCACCTCGCTGTTGAAGCTGGAGCACCCCAAGGTGGCAGGCATCAAGGGCAAGGCGGTGTTTGCCGTGGTGCAGTTTGAGTATGCCAACGCTGACCAGGGCGGTGCCGACACCTATGGCACGCTGCCGTCACCGATTGCCGTGCTGACGCTCGATCAAAATCAGGCTACCGGTGCGCTGACGCTGGTCAAGTACCACAGCGTCGATACCTCTGAAGCCCAGGGTCTGTGGATTACCTGCGGCTCCAGCCTGTCGCCCTGGAACACCCATCTATCGAGCGAAGAGTACGAGCCTGATGCGCCGTTTGTGTCGGAAAACAAGCAGTTCAAGGCGTTTAGCAAAAACCTGTTTGGGGATGAGAACGTCGCCAACTCTTACCACTACGGCCATCTGCCTGAGGTCACGGTAAATCCCGATGGCACTGGCACCATCGTCAAGCACTATTGCATGGGCCGCATTTCGCACGAACTGATTCAGGTCATGCCAGATAACCGCACGGCACTGATGGGTGACGATGCCACCAATGGGGGGCTATTCATCATGGAAAAGGCGGCGGCCTTCCTGGAAACCCATCGTTATGCCTACCTGATGGGTGGCAGCATGGGTTTTTCCAAGATGGAAGGCACCACCGTCAACATCAAAGACAAGGTGGCTTACTCGGCGCTGCAAAACATTCAGGATTCGATGGTCAAGACCGGCAAGGGCTGGAACGCCGCCAGCGGCATTGCGCTGGACAAGGCGCTGGTCGCGGGTGGCGTGATGGCTTTGCCCATGACGGGCGGGCAGGTCGATCAGGCCGGCGCCACCATCAAGAGCGAATGGGTGCCTGTGGTGACGCGTGCCCTGCTCATGGGTGAAGATATTGCCGCCGATGCACTGGGTAACCTGGCCAACCCGGACAAGGTGTCCAACCCGGACAACCTGAAATTCTCTGAAAAGCTGCGCACGCTGTTCATTGGTGAAGACAGCGGCACTCATGTGAACAACTTTGTCTGGGCCTACAACGTGGACACCAGGCAGCTCAGCCGCCTGATGTCGATGCCGTCCGGTGCCGAGGCCACCGGGCTGGGTGTGGTGGACGACCTGAATGGCTGGATGTACATCACCAGCAATTTTCAGCATCCGGGCGACTGGAACGCCAAGCTGCATGGCAAGGTGCAAGCCACGCTGGACCCGCTGGTGCGCGCCAACTACAAAGACCGCTTTGGTGCGGCGGTGGGCTACTTGACCGCAGATACTGGCGGGATCAAACTGGGCTAAGCATTTCAGGTACACGGCTGCCTGCATCGCTGCGAGCAAGACCTGGATCTGACTTCGGTTAAACATTCACCAAAATCAGGTCTTGCCGTCTCACACAGTCTCCGGTTTATCCTGATCTGGTGTCATGCAAAGAGTTGACCTCCAGCCCTTTGTGGTAAGGCTCTGGCCCCTATGACATCTGTAGTGCACTAACTTTCATTCGGCAAGCACAATCGCCCCGCTCGCACCAGTCTTTGCCCAAGAGTTTGTCGGACTTATGGCGCATCGCCTGCGAACCGACCCAAGCGAGACCAGTTAAGTGCCAAGTTGTCACAACACTGTCATGTGCAGCCTCGATGATGGAGTCTCTGTAATCAATCTTTGAAAGAGTCACAATGAAAAAAATGATCGATATGCGCGTGTCTGGTTTGCAGCGACGTGATTTTCTGGGTTACCTGGGAAGCGTGCCAGTGGTCCTGTCCGGTTCTTCCCTGCTGGGTCTGACCGCCTGTGGAGGCAGCTCAGACCCCGCCTATGCGACCAAGATTTCGTTCGTGGCTTCAACCAGCCCGGCTACTGACGCAGACAAGGCCAAGGTTTTCACCGATGCCAAGATCAATGTCACCTACTCTGACAATGCCGTCATCACCTCCAGCTTGGCTTACAAAGAAATCTACCGAACGGGCGCCAAGGCCAAGACGCCAGCCGGTGCCGATGTCCTGATTGGCGGCTATTACAAACCCGATGGTGTCACACCCATCATGGACACTACCGGTGCCGCGAGCGAGCAGTTCTATTCGGATTGCTTTGACGGCCAATCCCTGTTGAAACTGTCGGCGCCCACCGTATCTGGCATCAGCGGCAATGCCGTGTTTATGGTGACCCAGTTTGAGTACAAATCCATCAACAATGCGGCCACCAGCATGTATGGAAGGCTGCCAGCGCCGATTGCAGTCACCACGCTGGATCAGAACAAGACGACGGGCGAGTTGGCCCTGAAGTACTACTACAACATACCTACCGCCGCCATCAATGGCTTATGGATTCCTTGTGGTGGCAGCCTTTCGCCCTGGAACACCCATCTGTCTAGCGAAGAGTACGAGCCCGATGCCTGGTTTGTCAAAGTGATTCGTGATGCCGGCACCACCACGGTTGCACCATTGACTGGCTGGTCAACTTCGCAACTCGCCACCTTGAACAGCAACCTGGACTACTTCCAGTCGTTCAGCACCAACACCTTTGGCAGCGCCGCCACCGCCAACCCTTACCACTACGGCCATGTGCCCGAAATCACCGTCAACCCCGATGGCACCGGCAGCATCAAGAAGCACTATTGCTTAGGCCGCATTTCGCGTGAACTGGTGCAGGTCATGCCCGACCAAAAGACTGTGCTGATGGGTGACGACTATGTGGGTGGCGCGTTCTACATGTTCATCGCCAACACGGCCGGTGACTTGTCTGCCGGCACACTGTATGCCGCCAAGTTGACCCAGACCGACACCACCAAACCCGCCACCAACGGCGGCAATTTCACTTTCAAGTGGATCAAGCTAGGGAGTGCTTCCAGCGCCGAAATCAAGGCGGCAGCGGATACCCTGGCCGTGAATCAAATCATTGACGTTGTATTCACAGCGACTGCTGGCTACACCGAACTAACCCTGGACGGCGGCGGCACCCAATACGTCAAGGTACTCGCCGGCAAGGAAAAGGAAGCTGCATTCCTGGAGACCCATCGCTATGCGACGCTGACGGGTGCCACCATGGAGACCACCAAACTCGAAGGCGTGACCGTCAATGTCAAAGACAAGATTGCCTACTACGCCATGTCGCGCCTGGACGCACCGTTTGGTGACAGCAAGGGTGACATTCAGCATACAGCCCTGCGTCCCGGCGCGGTGTACGCCACTCCGTTGAAATCGGGCCAGACCGACTCCACCGGTGCAGCCATTGGCAGCGACTGGGTGCCGACCGGTATGTCAGTGCCAGACGGCCTGCTGGGCCAAGTGCTGTCGCCCACCGATGCCGATGGGAACGCTGCCGTGAAAGACAAAATTGCCCAGCCGGACAACGTCAAGTATTCCGAAGCCATGCGCACCCTGTTCATTGGTGAAGACGGAACCGGTCACCTGAACAACTATGTCTGGGCCTACAACATCGACACCAAGGTGCTTTCGCGAGTTCTCGCTGTGCCCGCTGGCGGTGAATGCACCGGTTTGCAGGCGGTCGATAACCTGAACGGCTTTGCCTACTTGATGTCCGCAATGCAGCATTTGGGTGACTGGTCCTGGAACGACACCCAAAAGGCCGCCGGTGGCCTCAAGGAAAAGGTCGCTGCCAACTGGGGTGGCGTGATGAAGCAGTCTGCCAACGGCTACATTGCACTGCCTGTGTTGAAATAAGTCCATCGGCGACGCCAATCAAAAAGCCCCGGTCAACGGGGCTTTTTTTATTGTGAACGCAGGTGAACGCACGCTTGCGGATGAAATTGCGCTGCAAGCCGGTTACAAGGTGTGGTGTCCCTATCTGGAGGTGGTGCCGTGCAGTGCGCATGGATCAATCAATCGCCGCCGGACACGGCTCACTGCCAGGTACAACCGAGAGTCTTTCGTAGTGCTTGGTAACACCGTAGCTGCCGTCCCTCTTGCGGCTACTTCAGTCGCGTAACCATAGTGGCAGGGGTTGACGGTCTTGGTGTTCTTGAAATAAACCTCGGTCATCGCCTTCAGGCCAGTACCGCATTGAGCAAGGCCTGGACCTGGCTTCGGTTGAACCGTCACCCAAGCCAGCTCTCGCCGTCCTGCACCGACCGCCCTTTCATCCGATCTGATTTTATGCATGAAATTCGGCTCTAGCCCTTTACCAGCAAGCGCTGATAGCTATTATAATAATAGCTAACTTAGATCATCCGGTGACCACACGGTGTGGTGCCGCACAGCAGCTTTTTGATCAACCGCGCTCGTACCAGCCTTTGCTGCGATTGACGATGTTCACCACCAGCAGCATCGCTGGCACTTCGATCAGCACCCCGACCACGGTGGCCAGGGCGGCTCCTGAATGAAAGCCAAACAGGCTGATCGCGGCCGCCACCGCCAGTTAAAAGAAGTTGGATGCACCAATCAGCGCCGACGGGCAGGCGATATTGTGCTTCTCACCGACCGCCCGATTCAGCCAATAGGCCAGCGCCGAATTGAAGAATACCTGAATCAGGATCGGTACCGCCAGCAAGGCAATCACCAATGGCTGCTGCAAAATCGCCTCGCCCTGAAACGCAAACAGCAGCACCAGTGTGGCCAGCAGCGCCGCAATCGACCAGGGGCCAATGCGTGCCATGGTTGCCTCAAACGCGGCCTCGCCCTTGGCCAGCAGTGACTTGCGCAGCAGTTGCGCCAATATGACCGGAATCACGATGTACAGCACCACCGAGGTCAGCAAGGTGTCCCACGGCACGGTGATGCTTGAGAGCCCCAGCAAAAAGGCTACCAGCGGCGCAAAGGCGATCACCATGATGCTGTCGTTGAGGGCCACCTGCGACAGGGTAAACAGCGGGTCGCCACCGGTCAGGCGGCTCCAGACAAACACCATCGCGGTGCAAGGCGCAGCGGCCAGCAGGATCAGGCCGGCAATGTAGCTGTCAATCTGGTCGGGCGGCAACATCGGCGCGAACAACTGCCGAATGAACAGCCAGCCCAGAAAAGCCATCGAAAACGGCTTGACCAGCCAGTTGACAAACAGCGTCACGCCAATGCCCCGGATGTGCTGGCGCACCTGGTGCAGCGCAGCAAAATCCACCTTGACCAGCATCGGGATGATCATCACCCAGATCAGAAAACCCACCGGCAGGTTGACTTTGGCCACTTCCATACGGCCAATGGATTGAAATAGGCCCGGCAGAAGCTGTCCCAGCGCAATGCCCGCCACAATACACAAAAAAACCCAGACCGAGAGAAATCGCTCAAATATGCTCATGGGCGCGCCAACCGCCCGATTGGCCGTTGCCTCGCATTGCGCACCCATGCTCAGGGTGCCGTGGCCAGGTCACGCGCACTGCCTTGCAGCAGAGATTTTTCCAGTTTGTGCATGGGCAAGCTGATCAGCAACTCCAGGCGACGCTTGAGTGCGTGCAGGGTCTGACGAAAGGCTTCGAGCTTCTGGGCATCGGTGCCATCCCCGGCAGAGGGGTCAGAGTAGCCCCAGTGTGCCGTGGCAGGCTGGCCGGGCCAATGGGGGCAAACCTCGCCTGCCGCGTTGTCGCAAACGGTAATCACCAGATCCATGTGGGGGGCATCAGGGGCACCAAATTCATCCCACGACTTGCTGTGCAAGCCTTCAATCGAGATACCGGCATTTCGCAGTGCCTGCAAGCCCAGCGGGTTGGGTTGCTGGTTCTCGCGCGGGCTGCTGCCTGCAGAAAAAGCCTTGAACTTTCCCCGGCCGATGTGGTTCAGTATGGCCTCGGCAAGAATGCTGCGGGCCGAATTGTGGGTGCACAAAAACAATACATTGAGGACTTTGGTGGACATGTCAGAATTCCTGAGGGGTTGATGAAATGGCAGTTGAGAGAGAAGCGATTTGTCAGAAACGATCAATGCCGACCGACTCATCTGGCAATATGGGCAGCTCGGCATGATGCTTGGCCAGCCAGTTGGCAACCGATTCAGTTTCGACCCGCCCGCGACGGGCGAGCACCTGGATGGTTTTCATCGGGACACTCCTTCAGACGGAGAAAACGGCTCGGGGCAGTCAACCGGGACGCAGAGTTCGCCGCACTGCTCCGGGTGGCCAGAGCAACATTGCGCTGTCAAAAAAACGATCAGATCCTGCACCAGCGCCAGATTGGCCCGGTAGCGCTGGAAACGCCCCTCTTGCACCACCGAAACCAGACTGGCGTGCGTCATGGCCTTGAGGTGAAACGACAAGTTGGTGGGTGGCAGGGCCAGCGCACTGGCAATTTCGCCGGCGACCAGACCCAGTGGTCCGGTTTTTACCAACAGACGAAAAATATCCAGTCGCACACCCGATGAGAGTGACTCGAACACAGCAGCAGCAGTTGATTTGTCCATTATTTAATAATACAACTATTGTTGAATAATTGCATTCTTGCTCTTGCATCAAAACGATCCAGCCCGCCACCTGGCAATGATCCGTGTGCCTTGAAGGCTAGTTGAGCACCGCCAGAATCAGCAGTTTGTACACGCCATGCATGACAAAATGGTGACACGGATGCGTCCCGGCACTGACACATCAACGTCATATTGCGCGGCTACCCTGCAACTTTTGTTCAATCTCAACTGAAGGCTGTCATGCAACTCAACCCCATCACGCGCGCCCTGACGGGCGCTGGCACCCTGGTCTTTGTCGGCTTGGCGCTCAGCGCCTGTGGTGGCGGCAGCGATGCCCCCACCTTCAAGCCACTGGAACTCAATATTGCCCACATCAATGACCACCACTCGCAGCTTGATGCCTTTGCCGCCACCGAACTGACACTGGACGGCGTGGCCACACAGGTGGAACTGGGTGGCTTTGCCCGCCAGACTGCCATGTTCAAGTCGGTGGCTGGCACCAAGAACCTGCTCAAACTGCACGCCGGCGATGCACTGACGGGTTCGCTTTACTACACATTTTTCAAGGGCACGGCGGATGCCCAGATGATGAACACCATTTGTTTTGATGCGTTCACCCCTGGCAACCATGAATTTGACGATGACGATGGGATGCTCAAGGGCTTTCTGGACGAACTGGGCAAAGGCACCTGCAAAACACCCACGTTTTCGAGCAACGTAGTCCCCGCCGTGGGCACCGCACTGATGCCTGGCGCCGGATCGGCCTACCTCAAACCCTGGATCATCAAGGAAATCGACGGGGTCAAGGTCGGCATCGTGGCGGTGACGGTGGCCGGCAAAACCGTGAACTCGTCGCGCCCCTTGAGCACCACCCAATTCAACAATGAAGTGGCCTCGGCCCAAAAGGCCATTGAGGAACTCAGAAACCAGGGCGTGCGGCACATCATCGCCCTGACGCATCAGGGTTATGAGGCCGACAAAGCCATGGCGAAACAACTGACCGATGTGGACGTAATCATCGGTGGCGACTCTCACAGCCTGCTGGGCGACTTCAGGGCGGTGGGCATTGCCACATCCTCCGGCAGCTACCCGACGGTCACCAGCAACAAAAACGGCGAGCTGGTTTGTATTGGGCAGGCCTGGGAGTACAGCAAGGCTTTTGGCCTGATGAACCTGCAGTTCAACCAGGATGGTGCGGTGACAAGCTGCGGCGGCAAGGCCACGCTGCTGATCGGCGACAGCTTCAAGCGCAAGGATGCCGCCGGGGCCTGGCAGGTCGTGTCAGACACCGAGCGCGCCACACTGTTGGCCAATCTGGCGGCGAGCCAGCCCCAGGTCAAGGTGCTGACACCCGATGCGGCTGCAACAGCCACACTCAAGACCTATGCCGACCAGGTCGCCGCCGAAAAAACCAAATCCATCGGCACCGCCACCGAGTCGTTGTGTCTGGTACGTGTGCCCGGCGAAAGCACCAACCGCAGCAGCAGCACGGCGGATTGCGAGACCGCCAACACTTTGGCGCGTGGCAGTGATGCCGCCCAGGTGGTAGCCGAGGCTTTCCTGTTTGCCGCCAAGCGCGCTGACTTTGCCCTGCAAAACGCTGGCGGCGTGCGGGTGCCAGTGGCCGCTGGCGGCTTGAGCATGAACACCGCCTTTACCCTGCTGCCATTTACCAATGTGCTGGTGGAGATGGAACTCAGCGGCGCCGAAGTGGTGGCAGCGCTGGAAGATGCGGTCAACAACCACATCGTGACCCCGTCTGGCAATGGTTCTCACCCTTATGCGGCCGGCCTGCGCTGGAATCTGGACATGAGCAAGACCAAAGGCCAGCGTTTTTCCAATGTACAGGTGCGCAACAAAACCACCGGGGCCTGGATCGCCATTGATCCGGTCAAGACCTATGTGCTGGTCACCAATGACTTCATTGCCGCCGGCAAAGATGGCTACACCACGCTGGGCGTGGCATACGGCGCCGGGCGTTATGTCAACACCTACCTGCTCTACACCCAAAGCTTTGTCGATTATGTGCTGACCAAAACCACCCTCGCCCGCCCGGCCCGCAGCGAGTATTCGCACCAAAGCGTGGTGACAGCCGCCGGCATTTCGCTACCCTGACATTGCCGTCAGGAACCGGCTCGGCCTTGATCAGGCTGGGTTGGTCAAGACGGATGACGCCGTGCGTTTGAGCGTCAGCGTTGCGCTTGCGCCGTAAGGCAGGGCGTGCGCAGAGCTTTTGACCCAATGGGATAATGCTCGCCCATGAGCATTACCTACAAAGACTCCGAAGGCATTGCCGGCATGCGCGTGGCGGGCCGTCTGGCCGGCGAACTGCTGGATTACCTGACCCCGTTTGTCAAGCCGGGTGTCACCACCAATGAACTCGACAAGCTGGCCGATGACTACACCACCTTGGTGCAAGGTGCCATTTCAGCCCCGTTGAACTACGCACCAACCGGCCACAACCCCTACCCCAAGGCGATTTGCACCTCCATCAACCAGCAGGTCTGCCACGGCATTCCTAATGACAAGCCGCTCAAGAAAGGCGACATCGTAAACATCGATGTAACGGTGATCAAAGACGGCTGGCATGGGGATTCGAGCCGCATGTTCATGGTGGGCGAGGTGTCGATTGCGGCGCGGCGGCTGTGCAAGCTGACCTATGAAGCGATGTGGAAGGGCATCATCAAGGTGCGGGCCGGTGCTTACCTCGGCGACATCGGCCACGCCATTCAAACCTTTGCCGAAAGCCACGGTCTAAGCGTGGTGCGCGAATTTTGCGGTCACGGCATTGGTCAAAATTTTCATGAAGAGCCGCAGGTGCTGCACTATGGCAAACCCGGCACACTCGACCGACTCACGACCGGCATGACCATCACCATCGAGCCGATGCTCAACGCCGGGCGCAAGGACGTCAAGGAACTGGGTGACGGCTGGACCATTGTGACCAAAGATCGCTCGCTCTCGGCCCAATGGGAACACACCGTGCTGGTGACTCCTATCGGGTATGAAGTGCTGACACTGTCGGCCAACAGCCCGGCCATTCCGGCCTTCGTACCGTTCTTGGTTCCTGCCGTGGTGGCGGCCGGTGCGCCGACATTGGCACCGGCCCTGGCCTGAACGCCCGCAACACCCCTCCACCTGCGTCATTTGCATGATCACCACCACCCTGCGCTCCCAGTACCGCACCGACAAGGCCGCGCTGCTGGCCGCACTGGCAGCCAGCGGCTGCGCCACCCGGGGTGTCAATGCCGCCTTGCTGGGGCTTTCCAGGCTCGCCGACATCGCCCTGCGCAAGCTATGGCGCGAAGCCGGGTTTTCCGCCCCTTTTTCGCTGCTGGCAGTCGGCGGGTTTGGCCGTGAGGAGCTGTTTCCGCACTCGGATGTCGATGTATTGGTGCTGCTGCCAAACGACCAGTCACCCGAGCACGATGCTGGTCTGAAAGAACAGATTGAACGCTTTATTGGCAGTTGCTGGGACACCGGGCTTGAAATCGGCTCAAGTGTGCGCTCGGTGAGTGAATGCCTGAGTGAATCGGCCAAAGACATGACGGTGCAGACGGCGCTGCTGGAGGCCCGGCTGATCACCGGCAGCACCACGCTGTTTGCTGATTTTCAGCAACAGTATTTTGCGGCGATGGACCCGCAGGCGTTTTTTGTCGGCAAGACACTTGAAATCCAGCAGCGCCACAACAAGTATGAAGATACCCCCTATGCACTGGAGCCGAACTGCAAAGAGTCGCCCGGCGGGCTGCGCGACCTGCAAACGGTGTTGTGGGTGGCCAAGGCGGCCGGCTTTGGCAGCAACTGGACCGCACTGGCCAAGGCCGGGCTGGCAACTCCTTTTGAGATCAAGCAGATCAAGCACAATGAAGCGCTGCTGCGGCTGATTCGCGCCCGCTTGCACCTGCTGGCGCACCGGCGTGAAGACCGGCTGGTGTTTGACCTGCAAACCAGCGTCGCCCTGAGTTTTGGCTACCAGCAGCCCGAGCCGCAAGCCGACCCGCGCACCTCGGTGCGCCCAAGTGAAAAGCTGATGCGCCATTACTACTGGGCGGCCAAGGCGGTGACCCAGCTCAACCAGATATTGATGCTCAATATCGACGAGCGGCTCAACCCTTCAGCCCATACCCTACGCAATTTGCGGCCCCTCAATGAGCGTTTTCAGGACAAGGCCGGCATGGTGGAAGTGGTCAGTGATGACCTCTACCAGCAAGACTCGCATGCCATTCTGGAGACTTTTCTGGTCTATCAAACCCATGTTGGCATGAAGGGTCTTTCAGCCCGCACGCTGCGCGCGCTGTACAACGCGCGAGACCTGATGGATGGCAATTTTCGCCATGATCCAGCCAACCGCCAGACCTTCATGAGTATCTTGATGCAGCGCGATGGCATCACCCATGCCATGCGGCTGATGAACCAGACCTCGGTGCTGGGGCGCTACCTGTGGGCATTTCGGCGCATCGTCGGACAAATGCAGCACGACCTGTTTCATGTCTATACCGTCGATCAGCACATTTTGATGGTGTTGCGCAATGTGCGCCGCTTTTTTATGGTCGAGCATGCCCATGAGTACCCGTTCTGCTCGGAACTCGCCAGCGGCTGGGACAAACCCTGGATTTTGTATGTGGCCGCGCTGTTTCACGACATTGCCAAGGGCCGTGGCGGCGACCATTCGGTTCTTGGCGCACTGGAAGTGCGGCGTTTTTGCCAGCAGCATGACATCGCCGGCGACGATGCCAATCTGATCGAGTTTTTGGTGCGTGAACACCTGACCATGAGCCGCATTGCGCAAAAGTCTGACCTAAGCGACCCCGACGTGATTGCCAGCTTTGCCAAGCGCGTGGGCAACGAACACGCGCTGACGGCGCTGTACCTGTTTACCGTGGCCGATATTCGCGGCACCAGCCCAAAGGTCTGGAATGCCTGGAAAGGCCGGCTGCTGGAAGACCTGTACCGCGCCACCTCGCGCGCCTTGGGCGGCCATGTGCCTGACTTGCGCGCCGAAGTGCAGGAGCGCCAGCGGGATGCGCTGGTCGAACTGGCGCTGCGGGCGCAACCATTCGAGTCGCACAAGGCGCTGTGGGCAACGCTGGATGTCGGCTATTTCATGCGCCATGATGCGGTTGAGATTGCCTGGCACACACGCATGCTGTCGCGTCATCCAGAGTCGAAAGAGCCAATCGTGCGGGGTCGCCGGTCACCGGTGGGTGAAGGGCTACAGGTGCTGGTTTATGCGCCCGACCAGGAAGACCTGTTTGCCCGCATCTGCGGCTTTTTTGACCGCAGTGGTTTCAGCATCCTGGATGCCCGCATCCACACCAGCCAAAGTGGTTACGCCCTCGACACCTTTCAGGTCATTACCACCCATCTGACCGAACACTACCGGGAACTCATCAGCATGATCGAGGTGGGCTTGAGCCGGGTGATTGCCGCTGCGCAACCGCTGCCACCACCGAGCCGGGGGCGGGTGTCGCGGCGCGTCAAGAGTTTTCCGATCACGCCGCGTGTCAGCCTCAAGCCCGATGAAAAAGCCCAGCGCTGGCTGCTCAACATCTCGGCCAGTGACCGGGTCGGGCTGCTCTACAGCGTGGCACGGGTGTTGGCCAAACACAAGATCAATCTGCAACTGGCCAAAATCACCACATTGGGCGAACGGGTGGAAGACACTTTCTTGATTCAGGGAGCCGCCCTGCAGCACAACCGCGACCAGATCGAGATCGAGACTGAATTGCTCGATGCATTGGCCTGATGCAAGTGCCGCATAACAGGGTTATGACGCTAATCTTTGGATCAGCCTTGTCGGAGGCTCGACAGCGCCGTTTTCCCTGGTGAAGTCTGCTATATTGCACTGCAACATTTTTACCCGAGAAAGAGGTTCTGCCGTGCTCTACACACTCTACGAAACACAACGTTCGCTGATGGAGCCGTTCACCGATCTGGCGCAGTCGGCTGCCAAAATGTATTCCAATCCATTGTCCTTGATGGGCAAGCATCCGCTTTCTCAACGTATTTCGGCTGCCTACGATTTGGTACACCGGCTTGGCAAGGACTATGAAAAACCCGAATTTGGCCTGCGCACCGTTGATGTGGATGGCATTGAGGTGGCGATTCACGAGCGGGTGGAACTGAAAAAGCCTTTTTGCGAACTGCGCCGCTTCAAGCGATACACCGATGATGCCGCCACGCTAGCCAAGCTCAAGGACCAGCCAGCGGTGCTGATCGTGGCACCCTTATCGGGCCACTACGCCACGCTGCTGCGCGACACCGTGCGGACCATGCTCAAGGACCACAAGGTCTATATCACCGACTGGACGAATGCGCGTCTGGTGCCGATGTCGGAGGGCGATTTTCACCTTGACGACTACGTCAACTACATGCAGGAGTTCATCCGGCACCTGCAAAAAATCTACGGCAACTGCCATGTGATGAGCGTCTGCCAGCCTACGGTGCCGGTGCTCGCCGCCGTGTCTCTGATGGCCAGCCGATACGAATTGACACCGTTGAGCATGGTGATGATGGGCGGACCGATCGATGCCCGCAAGTCGCCCACCTCGGTCAATAGCCTGATCATGAAAAAAGACATCGCATGGTTTGAGAGATATGTCATTTACCGGGTTCCAGCAGGTTTTCCGGCAAGCGGACGGCGCGTATATCCGGGTTTTTTGCAGCATTCGGGCTTTGTGGCCATGAACCCTGGCAACCACCTGCGCAGCCATTACGACTACTTTCAAGACCTGATCAAGGGGGATCGCTCCAGCGCCGAGACCCACCGCAAGTTTTATGACGAGTACAACGCAGTGCTCGACATGGATGCCAACTATTACCTGCAAACCATTCAAACCGTGTTTCAGGATTTCAGTCTGGTCAACGGCACCTGGGATGTGCGCGGCGTGAATGGCCAGATCGAGCGTGTTCACCCCGAAGACATCCGCACCACGGCGCTGCTGTCGGTGGAAGGTGAACAGGACGATATTTCTGGCTCGGGTCAAACCGAAGCCGTGCACAGCATTTGCAGCGGTGTTGACAAAGCCATGCAGCAGCATCTGGAAGTCAAGGGTGCCGGTCACTTCGGCATTTTTGCCGGTCGGCGCTGGCGCGAAGTGGTCTATCCGATGGTCAAGGCCTTTATGCGGCGCTACCAGGCTCCCGCCATGCCGGCGGCCAAAGCGGGTGAAGCGCCGCCGGTTATTGCAGTGCCGGAGTCTGACGCACCGGTCATGCCCGCCAAGATAACCCGACGCAAAGCGGCATTGCGAAAGAAATGACCGAACTTGCGGCGCTCATCTTCAATCTGCTGCCGCAGACCCAGTGCACCCGCTGCGGGTATCCTGACTGCGCTGCCTATGCACTGGCCATTGCAGATGGCGCAGCCGACATCAATCAGTGCCCGCCGGGCGGCGCGCAAGGGGTAAAACGGCTGGCGGCAGCCACCGGACGTCCGGTCAAAACCCTGAACCCCGACAATGGTCTGGAAGTGCCGCGCTTCGTTGTTTATATTGATGAATCCTGGTGCATTGGCTGCACGCTGTGCATCAAGGCGTGTCCGGTCGATGCGATTGTGGGCACCAACAAGCTGATGCACACGGTGATGGAGGATGAATGCACTGGCTGTGCCTTGTGCCTGCCAGTGTGCCCGGTCGATTGCATTCTGCTTGAAAACGCATCAGGTGCCGCCACCGGCTGGGCAGCCTGGTCACAAGAGGCAGCCGACAGAGCACGCAATCGCTACGCTTTCAATAGCTATAGACGCAAGCGGGAAACCAACGAGAACGATGAACGACTGGAAGCCAAAGCGCTGATGAAGCTGTCGGATCTGGAACATCACTCACAGCACAAGGGCACGGCTGTGCTGGACAAAAAACGCGCCGTAATCGAATCCGCGCTGGCGCGTGCCCGCAGCAAACGGCAGGCCGGGCACAGTCCACCCTGAAGTGCCCTGCCCTGCCGGTTAATTACATCAGGTAATTTAGGCAGCCAGCGCAGCAAACGCCTTGACCACTTCTGGTGGCGCCTGCACCATCTCGATCAGGACACCCTCGCCACAGATCGGAAACTCTTCATTGCCCTTGGGGTGCAAAAAACAGATGTCAAAGCCGGCTGCGCCCTTGCGGATGCCGCCTGGCGCAAAGCGCACACCTTGAGCGGTGAGCCACTCAACGGCTTTGGGCAGGTCGTCAATCCAGATGCCAACATGGTTCAAGGGTGTGGCGTGAACGGCAGGCTTTTTCTCGATATCGACCGGCTGCATCAAATCAACCTCGACCTTGAACGGGCCAGTGCCCATGGCACAAATGTCTTCATCGACGTTTTCGCGCTCGCTCCTGAAGGTGCCGGTGATTTCCAGGCCCAGCATGTCAACCCAGAGTTTTTGCAAACGGGTCTTGCTGGTGCCACCAATGGCGATTTGCTGGATGCCCAGCACTTTAAAGGGACGGCTGACAGTGGTCATGGGATTGCTTTCGTTTCTGGTTGCTATAAATAAATGTCTCAACCAGCATTTTTACATCAAGGGCCAAAACCCGGATTTTTTGCAGATTATGTTTGGTTTAGTTTGGTTTGGTTTGTTTCAATCCACGCCCCCGAAGGGGCGAATCTGGATCAGGCAAATTCAACAATCGGCTGATCGACTGCCAAACTTTCACCCTTGGCTGCGAGCAGCTTGGCCACCACGCCGTCGGTCGCTGCAAACAGCACATTTTCCATCTTCATCGCCTCGATCACGGCCACGCGCTCGCCCGCCACCACCTTCTGGCCCGGCTGCACCGCCACTTCGACCAGCAAACCCGGCATGGGCGACAGCACATAGCGACTCATGTCCGGCGGCGGCTTGTGCGGCATCAGGGCCAGCATATCGGCCGCACGCTTGAGCAACACCATCACATCAAGTTGGGTGCCGTTGTGGATCACGCGAATAGCCAGCGGCTTTTTGGGCGTGCCGCGCTCGACCTGAGCGGTGAAATGCTTGTCATTGCAAGTGCCCTCAATACGCACCCAGCCAAACTTGGATTCACTGTGAATGGCATAACATTTTCCGCTCACGGTAATTTCGCCTACGCGCGCCTTGTCATTGAACTCGGCAATATGCACCGGGTAAGACACGCCGTCGCCCTCATGCCCCATCGTGACCACCACAAAGTCAGAGCCAACGCGCAGTTCATGCCCCTCCAACTGTCCGGTGATGGAGGTCGCACGGTGCAGATAACGGCGATTGACAAAGGCCGCCAGCGCCACCAGAAACTCGATGTCGGTGTGCGGCACATCTTCGGCCCGGAAACCCTTGCCGTAGTTTTCGGCAATGAAGCCGGTGTTGAAGTCGCCCGAGACAAACTTCGGGTGCGCCAGCAGCGCCGCCTGAAACGGGATGTTGCTGGAGACACCGCGAATCACGAAGCCGTTGAGTGCTTCGCGCATTTTCGTAATCGCCTCCAGCCGGTCTTTGCCATGCACGATCAGCTTGGCGATCATCGAGTCGTAATACATCGGTATCTCGCCGCCATCCTGCACGCCGGTATCGACCCGCACACCCTGCCATTGCGACACATCAGAGGCAAACATGGTCTCTTTGGGCGGCTCGAAGCGCACCAGACGGCCAGTGGATGGCAAAAAGTTACGGAACGGGTCTTCGGCGTTGATGCGGCATTCCATCGCCCAGCCATCACGCTTGACCTCAGCCTGGGTCAGCGGCAGTTTTTCGCCAGCAGCCACACGGATCATCAACTCCACCAGATCCAGCCCGGTAATGCACTCGGTGACCGGGTGCTCGACCTGCAGGCGGGTGTTCATTTCCAGAAAGTAAAAGTCCTGGTTCTTGCCCACCACAAACTCCACCGTGCCGGCGCTTTCATAGTTCACGGCCTTGGCCAGAGCCACGGCCTGCTCGCCCATGGCTTTGCGGGTGGCATCGCTGATGAAAGGCGAAGGAGCCTCTTCGATCACTTTCTGGTGGCGACGCTGAATCGAGCACTCACGCTCGTTGAGGTACAGCACGTTGCCGTGGCTGTCGCCAATCAACTGAATCTCAATGTGACGGGGTTCTTCGACAAACTTCTCGATAAACACCCGGTCATCGCCAAAGCTGTTGCGTGCCTCGTTGCGGCAACTGGTAAAGCCCTCAAAGGCTTCCTTGTCGTTGAACGCCACCCGCAAGCCCTTGCCACCACCACCAGCACTGGCCTTGATCATCACAGGGTAGCCAATGCCTTTGGCAATTTCAACGGCCTTCTCGGGCGTTTCGATCGCGTCGTTGACGCCGGGAATGCAGTTCACACCGGCGGCACCGGCCAGTTTCTTGGACTCGATCTTGTCGCCCATCTTGCCGATGGAGTAGTGCTTGGGGCCGATGAAGATAATGCCTTCTTCTTCAACGCGCTTGGCAAAGCCGGCGTTTTCGCTCAAGAAGCCATAACCCGGATGCACCGCCTGCGCACCGGTCTGCTTGCAGGCAGCGATGATCTTGTCGGCAACCAGATAGCTTTCTCGGCTGGGTGCCGGGCCAATACAAACGGATTCGTCCGCCAGGGTGACATGGCGCGCATCGCGGTCGGCCTCGGAATAAACCGCCACCGTCTTGATGCCCATCTTGCGGGCGGTGAGGATGACGCGGCAGGCGATTTCACCCCGATTAGCGATCAGAATTTTTGTAAACATGTTGTTATGCTCCTCAGGTCTCAAAGGGGGATGTTGCAATGCTTGCGCCATGGATTTTCAATTTGCTTCTCGCGCAGCATCACCAGACTGCGGCAAATGCGCTTGCGGGTTTCATGCGGCTGAATCACATCGTCGATAAAGCCGCGCGCTCCCGCCACAAACGGGTTGGCAAAACGGGATTTGTATTCGGCTTCGCGGGCAGCGAGTTTTTCGGGGTCGCCCTTGTCTTCGCGGAAGATGATTTCCACCGCACCCTTGGCACCCATCACCGCGATTTCGGCATTCGGCCAGGCAAAGTTGACATCGCCGCGCAGGTGCTTGGAGGACATCACGTCATAAGCGCCACCGTAAGCCTTGCGGGTAATCAGCGTGATCTTGGGCACCGTGCATTCAGCATAGGCAAACAGCAGCTTGGCACCATGCTTGATGATGCCGCCGTATTCTTGCGCAGTGCCGGGCATGAAGCCTGGCACATCGACAAAAGTGATAACCGGGATATTGAAAGCATCGCAAAAACGCACAAAACGTGCTGCCTTGACCGCACTCTTAATGTCCAGACAACCCGCCAGTACCAAGGGCTGGTTGGCGACAAAGCCGACCGTCTGGCCTTCCATGCGGCCAAAACCAATCAGGATATTTTTAGCGTATTCGGGTTGCAACTCGAAGAAATCACCGTCATCAACCGTCTTGGTGATCAGCTCCTTCATGTCGTAGGCCTTGTTGGCGTTGTCCGGCACCAGGGTGTCGAGGCTGAATTCCTGCCGGTCAGCCGGGTCGCCACTCTTGCGTACCGGGGCCTTTTCGCGGTTGTTGAGCGGCAGGTAGTTATACAGACGGCGCAGCAACAGCAGGGCTTCGACATCGTTTTCAAACGCCAGGTCGGCCACACCGCTCTTGGTCGAGTGGCTGATGGCACCGCCGAGCTGTTCTGCCGTGACATCCTCGTGCGTGACGGTCTTGACCACTTCCGGGCCAGTGACAAACATGTAGCTTGAATCCTTGACCATGAAAATGAAGTCGGTCATGGCAGGCGAATAAACCGCGCCACCGGCACAGGGACCCATGATCAGGCTGATCTGTGGAATGACACCGCTGGCCATCACATTGCGCTGGAACACGTCGGCATAACCGCCGAGCGAGGCCACACCCTCCTGAATGCGGGCACCGCCCGAGTCGTTCAGGCCAATCACGGGTGCGCCGACTTTCATCGCCTGGTCCATGATCTTGCAGATTTTCTCGGCATGGGCTTCAGACAAAGCACCGCCAAACACGGTGAAATCCTGGCTGAAGACAAACACCAGGCGACCGCTGATCATGCCGTAGCCGGTGACGACACCATCGCCCGGAATCATGTTGCCCTGCATGCCGAAGTCCACACATCGGTGCTCGACAAACATGTCCCATTCTTCAAAGGTACCCTCGTCAAGCAGCATCTCGATGCGCTCGCGGGCGGTGAGCTTGCCCTTTTTGTGCTGCGCGTCAATCCGATGTTGCCCCCCGCCCAAGCGGGCGAGTTCACGTTTTTTATCCAGTAGCGCGATGATGTCATGCATGGTTTTGTCTTTCTTGGATCAGGATACAGAAAAAATAAAAATACAAAAATACTATAATAATAGCTAACAACGCTTGTCAGGTCTGGGCTTGAAGCATATTTCGTGCTGCAGTTGAGGCGGCCACCCGGCCTTCCAGAACATCTTTGGTGAGCGCGGGCAACAAGGCCTGCACTGCGGGGTGATGGCGGAAGGCCTGCTTCAGGCCGACATCAATGCGCTCCCACATCCAGGCTAGCGCCTGATTTTGGCGGCGCGTTGCCAATTTGCCGCGCGCGGCCTGCAACGCCCTGAATTCAAGCACCTTGGCCCAGAAGGTGTTCACACCCTGACCGAGCAGGGCACTGAGCTGGATGACTTGCGGATGCCAAACTTTCTCGTCATGGTGCAAATGATCCGGGTTGCCATGCAGCCCCAACAGGCGCAGCGAGGATGCAATCTGGGCCTGTGCCCGCGTTGCGGCGATGGCATCGAGATCAGCCTTGTTGATCACCACCAGATCGGCCAGCTCCATGACACCCTTTTTGATGGCCTGCAGATCATCACCCGCATTGGGTAACTGCATCAGTACAAACATGTCGGTCATGTTGGCCACGGCGGTCTCGCTCTGGCCAACACCGACTGTTTCAACAATCACCACGTCATAGCCGGCAGCTTCGCAGACCAGCATGGCCTCACGGGTTTTTTCGGTGACGCCGCCGAGCGTACAACTGCTGGGGCTGGGGCGAATGTAGGCTTTTTCATGCACCGAGAGCAGTTCCATGCGGGTTTTGTCCCCCAGAATCGAGCCGCCCGACACACTGCTGGAGGGGTCAACTGCCAAAACCGCCACCCGGTGCCCCAACCCGATCAGGTACAGCCCAAGCGCTTCAATGAAAGTGCTTTTGCCAACCCCCGGCACGCCACTGATGCCCAGCCGAAATGACTTGCCGGTGTGCGGCAGCAGCGCCGTCAGCAGGTCATCGGCCAGCAATCGGTGATCCGCCCGTGTCGATTCGAGCAGCGTGATGGCCTTGGCAATGGCGCGGCGCTGGCGTGGCCCTTCGCCTTGGGTGATGCCTTCAAGCGCTACTGCCGACTTTTCAGGCAGCGCTGCATGTCGTTGCGCGCTGTGAGACTGAAGCATATATTGACCCCGGGTAAAAACAGACCAAAATTGCTTTAGCCCAGGGCCTTCTTGATTTGTTCCAGCACATCTTTGGCACTGGCAGGAATCGGCGTGCCAGGGCCATAAATGCCCTTGACACCGGCCTCGTACAACATCTCGTAATCTTGCCGTGGAATGACGCCACCGACAAAAACGACGATGTCATCCGATCCCTGTTTTTTCAGTTCTGCAATGATGGCGGGCACCAGCGTTTTATGGCCGGCCGCCAGCGTCGAAACACCGACTGCGTGCACATCGTTTTCAATCGCCTGACGGGCACACTCTTCAGGGGTTTGAAACAGCGGGCCCATATCGACATCAAAACCCAGATCGGCAAAGGCGGTCGCCACCACTTTGGCACCCCGGTCATGGCCATCCTGACCCAGTTTGGAGATCATCACCCGCGGCCGACGGCCCTGCGCATCGGCAAAGGCGGCAATCTCCGCTTTCAGGGTTTCCCAGCCTTCGGCACTGTCGTAGGCTGCCGCATAAACACCCGTCACTTTTTGCGTGTCGGCGCGGTGACGACCAAACACCTTTTCCATGGCATCGCTGATTTCGCCTACCGTGGCGCGCAGGCGCACCGCATTGATGGTCAACTCAAGCAGGTTGCCAGTGCCGCTCTCTGCTGCAGAAGTAAGAGCATTCAGCGCAGACTGCACCTGGGCTGCATCGCGTTTTTGCTTGATATCGTTAAGACGTGCGATCTGGCTGTCACGCACCGCCACGTTGTCGATGCTACGCGATTCAATGACATCCTCGGTCTTGAGCTTGTATTTGTTGACACCGACGATGACATCTTTGCCCGAGTCGATGCGGGCCTGCTTTTGCGCGGCTGCCGCTTCGATTTTGAGTTTGGCCCAGCCGGAATCGACTGCCTTGGTCATGCCGCCCATGGCTTCGACTTCTTCAATGATGGCCCAGGCGGCATCTGCCATGTCCTGCGTGAGCTTTTCCATCATGTAGCTGCCGGCCCAAGGATCGATCACGCTGGTGATGTGGGTTTCTTCCTGAATGATGAGCTGGGTGTTGCGGGCAATGCGCGAGCTTTGCTCGGTGGGCAGTGCAATGGCTTCGTCAAAACTGTTGGTATGCAGGCTCTGCGTGCCGCCAAACACCGCAGCCATGGCCTCGATGGTGGTGCGCACGATGTTGTTGTAGGGGTCTTGTTCGGTCAGGCTCCAGCCGCTGGTCTGGCTGTGTGTGCGCAGCATCAGGCTCTTGGCTTTTTTAGCCTTGAAGCCCTTCATGATGCGGCTCCAAAGCAGACGGGCCGCGCGCATTTTGGCAACTTCAAGGTAGAAGTTCATGCCAACCGCCCAGAAAAAGCTCAGGCGCCCGGCAAAGTCGTCCACATCCATGCCCTTGGCAATCGCGGTTTTGACATACTCCTTGCCGTCGGCAAGCGTGAACGCCATCTCCAGTGCCTGATTGGCACCGGCTTCCTGCATGTGGTAACCCGAAATCGAAATCGAGTTGAACTTGGGCATGTTTTTGGCGGTGTACTCGATGATGTCGCCAATGATGCGCATCGACGGCTCGGGCGGGTAAATATAGGTGTTGCGCACCATGAACTCTTTCAGGATGTCGTTCTGAATGGTTCCGGTCAGCTTGTCTTGACTTACGCCCTGCTCTTCAGCCGCGATCACATAGCCTGCCAGCACCGGCAGCACGGCGCCGTTCATGGTCATCGACACGCTGACTTTATCCAGCGGAATCTGGTTGAACAAGATTTTCATGTCTTCGACCGAGTCAATCGCCACGCCGGCCTTGCCGACATCACCCGTTACCCGCGGATGGTCAGAGTCATACCCGCGGTGCGTGGCCAGGTCAAATGCCACCGAAACGCCCTGCCCGCCTGCAGCCAGCGCCTTGCGATAAAAAGCATTGGATTCTTCAGCGGTTGAAAAACCAGCATATTGGCGAATCGTCCATGGCCGCACTGCATACATGGTGGCCTGCGGACCGCGCAGATAAGGCTCAAAGCCCGGCAAGGTATCGGTATAAGCCAAGTCTTTGATATCCGCAGCGGTGTACAAGGGCTTGACCGTGATGCCGTCGGGTGTTTGCCAGTTGAGTGCCTCCACATTGCCGTTAGGTGCTGATTTGGCTGCGGCTTTCGCCCATGCAGCAAGATCAGACGGTTGGAACTCAGGAGTGTTTTGTGTCATGGCAAAAAGGTCTCATAGCAGTTGAAGTAACAGCGTATCGACACGCACTTGCAAGTGCAAGATGTGGAGGCACGCAACCGGGAATGGAGTTTACGTTATTTGCAATTATTGACGCAAATAATTCGGTTCAGCTTACAAGTACTGGCACCAAGACTGCCCGTGCCCATGGTATCGACCATCGCGCTGCGCAAGACATTGAAGGTGATGGCTACTGAAGGTGCGAAACCATTCCAAGGATAGCTGCAACACATTGATAAACGATGTAAACCGTTTCTATCTTGGTGGCTGAACCCAGCCCAAGAAGCGCAGGCGCAGACAAGCCAACGCTGCCAACCGAGGGCAAAAACTGCCTCATTTTCGATGCTGAAGGTTGATACGCCAGCCTGTGCGCACCTTCACTAAGCGGTCAGTGGCTGCTGCATTCGTGTCAGATTTTTTGCAACACGTAACCTGTTGATTTATTACGTAGTTGTTTCTCGAAAGATAGATTGAGCGACTTTTTTTCAACCCTGTTGCGCTTTAAAAACTGACCGACAGTTACCGACAGGAATGATTGATTGGCTGAAGCAGCCTCCTATTTCAGGATCAAAATCCAGGTTGCCAACTGCTTGGCATCCGCCTCGCTGACCTGCGGGTTAGCAGGCATGGGGATGGCACCCCAGACACCGGAACCACCCTTCATGATCTTGGTTGCCAATTTGGCCGCAACATCCTGGCCAGCATACTTCTTGGCGATGTCTTTGTAGCCTGGCCCCACCACCTTGTTGTCAACCGCATGGCAAGCCAGGCAGTTTCTCTTCTTTGCCAGTTCAGCATCGGCCAGCACGGCGGTGCTGGCCGCAGTCAGGGTCAACAGGACAAGCAGCGTGCGTTTCATGGAGTTTTCCTTTGCAAAAATGGGGTAGAGTCGCTTAACGTCATTGTAGGGATGGCGGTTGACCGGCACTGGTCAGGTGTTGTCAAGAGTTGGTGACGTATTCACAGGAGCGATCATGTATTTGCTGGGTCTGGGTCTGGTCTTGCTGGGGCTGAAGTACATTGAATGGGGCCCGGTTGCAGCATGGTCCTGGTGGCTGGTAATGGCGCCGTTTGCCCTGGCAGTCGCCTGGTGGACCTGGGCCGACAGCACCGGCTACACCAAGCGCAAAGCGATGGCGCGCGAAGACAAGCGCCGCGACGAGCGGCGCGAGCGCACCAAGGCGGCACTGGATGCCAATTACCGCAAAAAGCCGCGCTGATACCTGCGCTTGCCCGGGTTGAGTCTTGCGGTCAACCCCAGGCGGCAAGTTTCTGGGGCCTGTGGGCCATAATCTTTGCCCGTTTGTCCCTGTTTTCAACCTTTTCCGACACTGGATCACCATGCCTGTTTACCGTTCCAAAACCACCACAGCCGGTCGCAATATGGCCGGAGCACGCTCGCTTTGGCGCGCCACCGGCATGAAAGACGGCGACTTCAACAAGCCCATCATTGCGGTGGTCAACTCGTTCACCCAGTTTGTACCGGGCCATGTCCATCTGAAGGATTTGGGCCAACTGGTGGCGCGCGAAATTGAAGCCGCAGGGGGTGTCGCCAAAGAGTTCAATACGATTGCCGTCGATGACGGCATTGCCATGGGCCATGACGGCATGCTGTATTCGCTGCCTAGCCGCGACATCATTGCCGACTCGGTCGAGTACATGGTCAATGCGCACTGTGCCGATGCCATGGTGTGCATCTCGAATTGCGACAAGATCACACCCGGCATGCTGATGGCCGCCATGCGGCTGAACATTCCGGCGGTGTTTGTGTCAGGCGGCCCGATGGAGGCCGGCAAGACCCGGCTGGCGGGAAGCATCGAAATCAGAAAGCTTGACCTGATTGATGCCATGGTGATGGCTGCCGACGCATCGGTGTCCGATGCCGACGTGGCCGAGGTGGAGCGCTCCGCCTGCCCGACCTGCGGGTCATGCTCGGGCATGTTTACCGCCAACTCGATGAACTGTCTGACCGAGGCGCTGGGCCTGTCCCTGCCCGGCAATGGCACGCTGGTGGCGACCCATGCCGATCGCGAGCAGTTGTTCAAGCGCGCCGGCCATCTGGCGGTGGAATTGTGCCAGCGCTATTACGAGCAGGACGATGACATGGTGTTGCCGCGCTCAATCGGGTTCAAGGCCTTTGAGAATGCCATCACGCTCGATATCGCCATGGGCGGCTCGACCAACACCATTTTGCACATTCTGGCGATTGCGCAAGAGGCTGGCATCGACTTCACCATGAAAGACATTGACCGCCTGTCTCGGGTGGTGCCGCAACTCTGCAAGGTGGCGCCCAATACCGCCAAGTACCACATCGAAGACGTGCACCGCGCCGGCGGCATCATGGCCATCCTCGGTGAGCTTGACCGTGCCGGCAAGCTGCACACCGATGTGCCCACCGTGCATGCCAAAACCATGAAGGACGCACTCGACCAGTGGGACATTGCCCGCACACCCGGCACCGAAGTGCAGGCTTTTTACCAGGCTGGCCCGGCCGGCATTGCGACCCAGGTGGCGTTCAGCCAGAGCGTCCGCTGGCCCAACCTGGACCTGGATCGTGCCCAAGGCTGCATCCGCTCCGGCGCGCATGCGTTTTCGCAAGAAGGCGGTCTGGCGGTGCTGACAGGCAACATCGCGCTCAATGGTTGTGTGGTGAAAACTGCTGGCGTGGATGAGGCGCTGATGGTGTTTGAAGGCCCGGCCCATGTGACTGAATCGCAAGATGAAGCCGTGTCCAACATCCTGGCCGATCAGGTCAAGGCCGGTGATGTGGTGATCGTGCGCTATGAAGGCCCCAAGGGCGGCCCCGGCATGCAGGAAATGCTGTACCCCACCTCGTACATCAAGTCCAAGGGCCTGGGCAAGGCCTGTGCGCTGCTGACCGACGGACGGTTCTCGGGCGGCACCTCGGGTCTGTCAATCGGTCACGCCTCGCCCGAGGCGGCGGCTGGTGGCGCAATTGGTCTGGTGCGCAACGGGGATCGCATCCGCATCGACATCCCGAACCGCAGCATCAATGTGCTGCTGTCAGACGAGGATCTCGCCAGGCGCCGCGCCGAACAGGACGCTACCGGCTGGAAGCCGGCGCTGCCACGCAAACGCAAGGTGTCGGCGGCGCTCAAGGCTTACGCCCTGCTGGTGATGTCGGCCGACAAAGGTGCGGTGCGCGATTTGTCGCTGCTGAAAGACTGACCCGGGTCGTCTTGCCGTGCGCTGTTGCGGGTTGCTGCTGGCTTGACAAACCAGTGCGACGGCAGCCAATCGGGGCCAGGATGCAACTGGAACCCGGTTTTCAGCAGTTCGTCGCACGGCGGCTGCGGCTTTGCCGATGAGGCGATACCGTTGCGTTTTTTTAGAAAAGCTCGCCGGCATTTACGCGGGAAATCCCAAACGAGCGACGGCCAAGCCAACGACCGAGATGATGCTGAAGGCTTTTACTGGCATCAATCGGGTCGAGATCACCGTGGGCGAAACAAGTTGGAACAGCGTGGCTCC
>CAIQOO010000108.1 GCA_903873485.1 uncultured beta proteobacterium
AGATCATCGAGTGCCAACAATTCGTCCCGATAAAACCGCAGGCGGCGCAGGTCGGTCGGGCAATACGCCAGTTTCATGCCGTGCGACTGCAAATAATGCGACCAACTGACCGGGTTCTGGGTGTTGATGTGCTGGCGCACGGTCTCTGGCGGCTGCCGGGTCAGTAGGCTCAAGCCGGTGGCCACGCAAGTGCCGCCTGTTTGCCGACAGTGTTGAATCGTCAGATCAGGGAAAAACTTCTCGACCGGTGTGGTGGGCCAGAGTGAGCTGGCGTAATCAAAGGCGTGTGGCATGTTTAATTTTCTGATCCGTCGTGTCGGTTTGAATTGAGTCAGCGGGATGATGACCCATGATGAGTTTCAGCGCACTGATCTTTAACAAATTTGATAGCACGTTACGCACAGCCAGCGAGGGCTACAGGCCGGAATGGCTTAAAAATCGGCGAGTGCCTGTTGCGCTGCCATTGCGCCTTCAGCGATACACCGTGCGACTGAAATGATGGTCGATGAGGCTATGCCGCCTTGATAAGGGAGTCGGTGTTCAAGCGTGATGTTCAAACCTTCGGTTGAGACTGCGCCAAAACAATCCAATTGTTGATTGCTGCCAGCAGCCCAATCACGCAAATCGTCATCCTGGAATTTCTCTCTTTCCTTGCGATTTGCAACAATCACCCGAAAGCGCAACTGTGATTTGGCCTGTGTATCAATCCAGATAATAACTGGCAGTGCTTTGGGGAAACTGACCTCAAGATACGCATCACGAGCCAGCTTCAGTTTGGGCACAGCGGGGGCGACTTCCACGATGGATGCTGGAACTTTGATGGATTTGAATAAATCTCGCAAAACTTCAAGATTTATATCTTTTTCGTTGATTGACATGATTTTTTAAACATGGACTTTAATTCATGCTAAGCCGGTAATAATAAGTTAGATACGTACTTTTGGCTCATAAGTTGTTGATTCATATGAAAAGTAATGATTTTTTTACGTATCTAACTTGTTGTGAACGGCTTATTACACATAAGTCTAACATTTTGTTACAAATAAATGATGTTAACTTTTTGAAACATCTTTGATTTAATTGATGGTTTTCATCGTATACCCCGCCCCTCGGGGCGTATGAGCCTACGGTGTCCGCAGGGCACTGTACAAACGAAGTCGAGCCGCGAAGCGTGCGAGACGTAGTGGGACTTATACCGCGCCCCTTGGGGCGCGGATTTTGATTAGATTTACTAATACTTAATCGCTATATAAACAAAATATGGAGATTCGGAGCCTTTGGGTCCTCCGCCGCCGCGATTCTTGTTGTCGCATTTTTTATTATCAAAATGCATATCAAGCAAATATATTTCAGCCTTTCGAGTGTACGAATGTTTTATTGTTCTATAAATAACATACATTTTGTCATATTCATTTTTATATCTTTGGGCGAATCTGGTGTGCGGGCTACCTGTGATTCCAATTATGAATTTTTTTGAATCTTTAATAAGCTCCTTTGATCGCTTCATCAGATTTTTATCAACATTTACAAGATGTCCTGTAATTAATTCAAAAATAATAGTTTCCTCTTCCTCTTCCTCTTCCTCTTCCTCTTCCTCTTCCTCTTCCTCTTCCTCTGCTAATTCCAATTCCAGTTCCTCTAGTTCATCCTCTGCTAATTCTAATTCCAGTTCCTCTAGTTCATCCTCTGTAACGAGACTATACGCGCATGTCGCAGAATTATGTCCTGTTTTTCCACAAACAGAGCATCTTCGAGCTTTTGGACAAGTTTGAATATTATGATCGTTATCGCCACAATTACTGCAAGCCATTATTTTCTCCTTTAAGTTCAAGTAACTAAAAACAACAAAAATCCATTTTTTAATCTATGACACCGAATGCACAGAACTTACGGTGTTCATGCACGTCGGCCAGTCAGTCGGTGATCAATTGCGCATTCTTTGATTATGCCGCGACAGCAAACCGATCATTACGCGCAAGCTCGGCAAGTATTTTGGGGTTCATTTGCGCAATAGCGATTAACGCCTTGGCCGCACCGGTGGGCTGCTTGCGACCTTGCTCCCAGCTTTGGAGTGTGCGAACGGTAACCCCAAGAAAAGCGGCAAACTGGGCCTAAGAAAGCCCGGAGGCTTGACGCGCAGCAATGACAGGCGAGTAAACCACTGATGTCTGGCCTTCGGCCATTTGGCGGGCAGATTCAATCAGCTCCGCTTCAAGGTCTCGGGTGGACTCCCAAGCCTCCAATTCAGTATCGGTCATTGGCTTGGAGACATTTTCCGGTGGCATCGCGTAACTCCTTCAGAGTAGATGTATTGAATCAAACAAACCCGACTCTCCCCTTACCATGCAGCTTCACCGCAGCCTCATGCTCCAGCAAGCGCAAAAATTCAGCAGCCGTCAGCCGCTCATTCAAGCCAGCCCGGTTTTTGCCGACCACGGCAAAGTCTCCCGGTGCCAAGTTTTCAATCCGCCTGACTTGGTCCGCAACCGTCTGCGCCTCGGATAGTACGCCACCCAGGCGGCTGAACTCTTGAACGAACATTTCCCAGCGCTGACCTGGTTTCAAGAAGTCAAACGAAATTTTGTGACTAAACCGCCGCAAACTGGCCGACTCAAACTGCGCCATCAGATTGGTCGTGGCCATGAAAATTCCTTCAAAACATTCGAGTTGGGTCAACATTTCGTTGGTCTGCGTCAGTTCCCAGCGCTGCGCCGCGCCGCTGCGGGCCATCAGAAAACTGTCCGCCTCATCGAGCAGCAGCACCGCATCTTCATCCAGCGCCTGCTCGAACATCTCGGCAATGCGCTGCTCGGTGCCACCGACATACATATCCAGCAGGTCAGACGCGCGCTTGATCAGAATCGGCTTGTCCAGTTCATCGGCAATGTGCCGTGCCAACTGGCTTTTGCCGGTGCCCGACGGGCCATACAGGCACATGCTGGCGATCGGGCTCACGCGCAGGGCGTACAAGATGGCCGGGAGGTCGGCATCGGTATTCAACAGCGCCAGGTTGTACTGGGTGTGCTGCGTGGCCTTGAGATTTTTGCGGCTCTGGCCCAGCAGGGCGCGGCTGCGTTGCAGGGTCTGCCCGGAATATTGCCAGGCCAGTTCGGGGTTGGCGAGGGCACACAGGCGGGCCACCCGCGCCGCCCGCTCCAGTTGCGCTGGCAGCAAGTCGTCCAGTTCGGCGATCGGCACCAGGGCGGCAGGGTTGGGCGCGTGGGGACTGAGGTGACCGGCGGCAATGCGCAGACGCACCTGGCGCGGCGGGATGCGCATGGCGACTGAATAGTCAAAGCGGCGCAGGTAAGCCGGATCGATATTGACGTTGTTGGTAATCCAAAGCGTCGGCACCGGGTTCTCTTCCAGCGCCCGGTTAATCCACGCCTTGCCGCCTTTGCTGACGGGCTTGCCCGTCAGTAGCATCGCCAACAAGCTGCCAGACGACTGGCCGGGCAACACGTCTTCGACCTCATCAAACAGCAGCGCCGCCTGGCTTTTGCCTTTCAGGGTGCGCTGGCAAAAATTCAGGCTGTGCAGCCGCTGCTCGCCGCTCAAAGGGTCGCCATCTTCATCGGCATGGCCAATGTCGTACAAATGCAAGCCGCATTGCGCGGCCAGCGCTTTGGCAAATTCGGTTTTGCCGGTGCCGGGTGGCCCGTAAAGCAACACATTGGCCCCTTGGTACTGGGTTTGGCTGACACCCGCCAGATAGTCTGTGATCAACTCCGCGTCCTTTGCCAAGTGCGGAAAATCGGCCAGCGTCAAGGTGCCGGGCTTGGCAGGGTGCAACACGCGGCGGCTGAGTTCGTCGTCACTGTTCATCTCGACGAGCATCAGGCCGCCTTGCAGGTCGCGCACCAGCGTGATTTTTTCGTCAAGATCGACCAATTCGTCGTGGTCAATGCGGATCAGGCCCGAGGTGGTCAGCACACTGTTGCGGTGAATGGCTTTGCGCACCAGGTCGCCCGGCTGGCCGGTCAGCGTCGCCAGCATGCTGATCAGCGCCGGGTCTGACAGCGCAATGCATTGGCTGGTCAGGGCATTGCGGAAGCCGCTAAAGCAGTTCATACAGGCGGCAAAAGTCAGCACCGCTTGCTCGGTCTCATTGAGGTTGACCATGCGCCCGAGCCGGTCGATATTTTGAAACAAGGGCAAGTCAGGCCGCACGTCCTGCAACATCAGTTCGGCGCGGCGGTTGGTGAAGAGTTTGTGCAGCTTTTGGCGCAACACGCTTTGGCTGTCACGCTTGGGCCGCGTCTTGCCGGCACTGCGCGTGCGCTGGCGCAAGGGGGTGTCTGATGCCAAATCTGCCTCATCCTCATCATTCTCATCGTCCTCACCCCGCAACAGGACGGCCAGTTTGTACATGCCGGTGATGCCCATAAAGTCAACGTTGACAAAGGTGATGCGCAGCGAGCCGGACGGTGGCTCGGTAATCCAATGGCGGCTCAAGGCCATGTCAATCAGCCACAGCGCTAGCAGCGGCTTGTAATCGTCAAGGTGAACATTGCCGGCAGAGGATGGGTCCGTGTTGAGCGTTGGACCGATTTTGATGAAACGGGGCATCTGGCGCATGGCGGGCTTCCTGTGGAAAGTGACGATGCGCCAGTGTGCAGCCCCAATGCGACTCGAAATGTCGCGGTCGTGAAAAAAGTTTGCGCGATGGGTTTTACCCTGCTGGCGGTGGTGGTGCCGGCTGGCGTAGCGCATCGAGCGCAGCCACCAGCGCCGCAGGGGCAATCACCCGCACCCGGTTGCCGTAGCTCAGCAGCCAGGCCTGCAGACTGCCGGTGTCATAAACGGTGGCGCTGACCCTGAGCCATTGGTCTGACAGCAGTTGCGTCTGCTGGTCGTCTGCCAGCGCGTATTCGAGCATCTTGTGTTGCACCGTAGGGTCGAAATCGACCACCAGGGCAATCTCATCATCGCTGGCATAAAACTCGTTGAAACCCCAATCCACGTAGTCCAAAAAATCATCCACATTCGGCAAGGTGGCTGGCGTGTAGTTGCGCTGCGCCTGGCTGATGCGTTGCATGGCGTAGGTTGTGTAGTCTTCATGGTCGGCGCTGTAGGCCAGCAAATACAAGGTCTGGTTGGAGGCCACGATGCCAGCGGGCGAGACCGTGCGTACAGCCGGCACGTCCCCGGGCTTGGTGTACATGAATTTCAATTGCTCTTTGGCCTGTAGCGCCGCATACACCGCCGCCAGCACCCCGGCATCCACCACGGGTGGGTCGAGTTGTATGCCCTCGCGCTTGGCTGTCAGGCGCTCGTACCAGGGGTTGCCCGAATTTTTTTGTGCCAGCAGGTTGCGTGACTCGGCCACCCAGGGCTTAAGCGCGCCCACCAGATGGTCGGGCAGAATTTCTTCAAGCAAGCCCTCAGCCAGGTGAAAGGCCAGCGCCGCATTTTGATCCAGCACCGGCAGCACATAGCGGGGGCTGCTGCCTTTGGGGATCGACCAGACGTTGCTGCGGCCACTCGGGTTGCAGTCCAGCCCGTAGTGGGCTGCCATTTTTTTCAGATCACGCTGAAGCTGGCGCTCCGTTACCTCACCCTTGCCAACCACTTCCCATAGTTCGTGGGTACTCATGGGGCGGCCTATTGCCGTCAACTGGTTGAGTATCTTCAGGTGTCGGGTCTGATGCTTGCTGAATTCTGTGCTGCCAAAGGTTTGCCCAGTGGCATCGTCCAGACCGTCTTGCGGCAGTAGTTTCACCATGAGCCAGCTCCTTTTTTCAAATCAGACAGTGGACATCAAGCGCCAAACGCAGCCGCTGGCAGCAGCCAGCGACCCAAGCTCCCCGGCAAGGGCAAAAAACCAAAGCGCTGGTAAAAACTTGCAGCAGCGCCGTCTTTGGCATCCACCACGATGCCCACCACCGCTAGTGTGGCACTGGCCTGGGCTACCTTTTGACAGACATCGGCCAACAAAACAGAACCCAAGCCCTGTCCCTGAAACTCAAGCCCCACCGCCAGCCGCCCGATGCGTGCCACCGGCACCGGGTAGCGCGGCAACTTTTTTGCCAGCCCCGCCGGCAAATCCGCACAGTTGACACTGCCCGCACTCAAGCTGAAAAATCCGGCCAGGCGGTGTGGCTCGGCCACCGGTGTCGCCACAAACACCCGCGCCACGTTGCGCCGGATGTCCTGCGCGGCATAGCGGGCAATGTAGTCATCCAGCGCGGTCTGCCCGCAGTGAAAACCGGCCGTCGCAACGGATTTGTCGAGCGCGCAGATGCGCACCCGGTTCACAACACAACCCGCGCGTCATGCTGGCGCAATGCTTCTTGCAAGGCGGCATTGGGTGTGGCAGGCGCATCGAGTATGGCCAAAAAAGCGGCAAAGTCTTCCGGCTGCAAAGTGATGGACTCTTGTTGCTGAACCACTTTTTCGGCCGAAGCCAGGGCATGGGACAGCACAAATTCTGAGACGCTCTGGTGGGCGTAGGAGGCAGCCCGATCAAGCAAGGCACGCGCATGGGTGTTGCAGCGAATGTTCAGGCGGCTTTCTTTGTTGGCGGTCGCGTCCATCGGTGATCTCCGGTTGGTTGATGACCACATTTTTACATCTTTCGTGAACCATTTGTACGCACAAACTTGAATTTGAAATCTCGTGGAGCGACCGTGTTGCGACATCACATCCATGAACGCCATGCGACATCTCGTGTCGCTCAAGCGCTTTCTAATCAACCGTCTGGCTGACTTAACCGCGCACCTGAGAGCGAGATCATCGAGGGCAACGGGTCTGAAGACGGCTGCCACGGTATGTGGCGGCGGCATTTGCGGGATTGAATAACCACTTTTTTAAGGAGAACCTGATGAGTTATGCGGTACTGGTGCTGGAACATCCCTGGTTTCGGGTAAGCGTTGACCCGGCACAGACATCCATTGCGCCGTTTCTGGACGGCTTGTCGCGGCTGAATGGC
>CAIQOO010000109.1 GCA_903873485.1 uncultured beta proteobacterium
CAAGGACGGCGCAAGCCCCTACCAGCCTACAAGTTGGCGACTGAAATATCTGTGCGTCGGGCACCAAAGAACAAACAAGTGCGCAGGCAGTGGGTCAGATTTCTGTGAGCGCAGATGGGTCAGTTTCCGTGAGCGCCAAAGGCAACTGTCGCAAAAGTCGCAACTGTCGCTGTCGCACGGGCTGAAACTGCAAAAACCAAAAGCCAGTCAGGTGTAGCACAAGTAGCAGATGTAGCAGTGGCAAACGATCAAGTCTTTAAAACCGCTTGCATCTGCCAGCCGACAAGCATATGTTTCGCCTGATCAGCAAAACAGTAATGAGCTGACAACCCGTAGTCTAAATGTGTTGCTAAAATGATACGGATTGAAAAATGACAGTACTTTTAACGGTACTTATTTTTTTAAAACATTTTTTATTGAATTAAATCAATATCTTATGACATCAAAACGATTCCCGGAATGTTTGACGGTTTCACACCGTGTCAGAAAGCCTCAAAACCCGCTTTTCTCATAGGGAAGCGGGTTTTTCTTTGCCTCACTGGGTTTCAGGCGATATCATGACATACCGCCATGAATATGGCAGTTTTGGCGGTACTGGGCATACCGCCAAAAAGACTGAAACATTGCACCCAATGGTATTGTTTGGGGTGTGTTAAAGATGGCTCAAGCGTGGTGGCCGTCGCGCTGGCCAAAGATGGCGCTGCCGACCCGCACCAGGGTGCTGCCCGACGCAATCGCGGCTTCCAGATCGGCACTCATGCCCATCGACAGGGTATCGAGCGCCAGGCCGGCTGTATTCAAGGCATCGAACAGGTCTTTGGCCTTTTTGAACACGGCGCAGGCCGAGGCAAAGTCGGCTGCCGGCTCCGGGATGCACATCAATCCGCGCAGGCGCAGCCCAGGCAAGGCCATCACCGCTTGCGCCAGCGCCAAAGCCTGCGGCGGCGCGACCCCGGACTTGCTGACGCCGCCATCGACATTGACCTGAATGCACACTTGCAGCGGTGCCAAATGCGGCGGGCGCTGTTCGCTCAGACGTTCGGCGATTTTGAGCCGGTCAACCGTTTGCACCCAGTCAAAGTGCTCGGCGACCAGCCGGGTCTTGTTGCTCTGGATGGGGCCAATGCAATGCCACTGCAGGGGCAGGCCGCGCAGTTGGGTGATTTTTTCAACCGCTTCCCGGATGTAGTTTTCACCAAACGCGCGCTGCCCGGCGGCATGGGCGGCCAGCACGGCCTGCGCGTCAAAGGTCTTGGAGACGGCCAGCAGGCGCACCGAGTCAGGCGCGCGGCCAGCGGCCTGACAGGCCGCCGCCATGCGTTGGCGCACCGTGCATATCTGGTTTTCAATCATGGTCATAATGGCAAGAGCGTAACAAACAAACGGAGCGTTTGTGGACATCACCCAGTTGCTGGCCTTCAGCGTTAAAAATAAGGCATCCGACCTGCATTTGTCAGCCGGCTTACCGCCGATGATCCGGGTGCATGGCGACGTGCGCCGCATCAACGTCGAGCCGCTTGATCACAAGCAGGTGCATTCGATGGTATATGACATCATGAACGATGCCCAGCGCAAGCAGTACGAGGCGTTCCTGGAGATTGACTTTTCGTTCGAGATTGAAGGCCTGGCGCGTTTTCGGGTCAATGCCTTCAACCAGAACCGCGGCGCAGGTGCGGTGTTTCGGACCATTCCGAGCAAAATCCTGACGCTCGAACAGCTCAATTGCCCGAAGATATTTGCCGATCTGGCGATGAAGCCGCGCGGCATGGTGCTGGTCACCGGCCCGACCGGTTCCGGCAAATCGACCACGCTGGCGGCCATGGTCAACTTTCTCAATGAAAACGAGTTTGGCCACATCCTGACGGTGGAAGACCCGATCGAGTTTGTCCATGAGTCGAAAAAATGCCTGATCAACCAGCGCGAGGTCGGTCCCCACACGCTGACTTTTGCCGCCGCGCTCAAATCGGCGCTGCGCGAAGACCCGGATGCGATTCTGGTGGGCGAAATGCGCGACCTGGAAACCATTCGCCTGGCCATGACCGCCGCTGAAACCGGCCACCTGGTGTTTGGCACGCTGCACACCAGCAGTGCCGCCAAAACCATCGACCGGATCATTGACGTGTTTCCGGCTGAAGAAAAAGAGATGATCCGCGCCATGCTGAGCGAATCGCTGCAAGCGGTGATCTCGCAGACCCTGTGCAAGACCAAGGACGGCCAGGGCCGGGTAGCAGCGCACGAGATCATGCTGGGCACCAGCGCGATTCGCAACCTGATCCGCGAGGCCAAGGTGGCGCAAATGTATTCCAGCATTCAGACCGGCAACAGCGTCGGCATGCAGACGCTCGACCAGAACCTGACCGACCTGGTGCGGCGCAACGTGATCAGCGCATCGGAAGCCCGCACCAAGGCCAAGATTCCCGAAAACTTTCCCGGCTAACTTTCATGGAGTCCGTTCACCCCCGGACATGACAGTTATTTCACGTTAACTCAGCACAAAGGCTCATTCATGGAACGCGACCAAGCCAGTACCTTTATCACCGATCTGCTCAAGCTGATGGTCGGACGCGGCGGCAGCGACCTGTTTCTGACGGCGGACTTGCCGCCGGCGATCAAGGTTGATGGCAAGGTGACCAAAGTGTCGGCGCAGGCGCTCAATGGCACCCACACCATTGCGCTGGCCCGCTCGATCATGAATGACCGCCAGGTCAGCGAGTTCGAGCGCACCAAGGAATGCAACTTTGCCATTGCACCGCCCAATCTGGGCCGATTTCGGGTCAACGCCTTCTTGCAGCAAAGCAAGGTCGGCATGGTGCTGCGGACCATCCCCAGCAAGATCCCGTCCATCGACAGCCTGAAACTGCCGCCCATTCTGAAAGAGATCGTCAACAGCAAACGCGGGCTGTGCATCATGGTGGGGGCCACCGGTTCGGGCAAATCGACCACGCTGGCGGCGATGGTGGACCACCGCAACGAGACCACTTACGGGCACATCATCACGGTCGAAGACCCTATCGAGTTTGTCCACACGCACAAAAACTGCGTGATGACGCAGCGCGAAGTCGGCATCGACACCGACAGTTGGGGGGCGGCGCTGAAAAACACCTTGCGCCAGGCCCCTGACGTGATCTTGATGGGCGAGATCCGCGACCGCGAAACCATGGAACTGGCCATCGCTTTTGCCGAGACCGGCCACCTGTGCCTGGGCACTTTGCACGCCAACAGCACCAACCAGGCGATTGACCGAGTCATCAACTTCTTTCCGGAAGAGCGCAGGGCGCAGGTGCTGATGGACCTGTCGCTGAATCTGCGCGCCATGGTTTCGCAGCGGCTGATCACCAAGCCCGACACCAAGGGCCGGGTGGCGGTGGTCGAGATCATGCTCAACTCGCCACTGATTTCTGACCTGATCTTCAAGGGCGAGGTGGCCGAGATCAAGGAGGTGATGAAAAAAAGCACCAATATCGGGATGCAGACCTTCGATCAGGCCTTGTTTGCGGCCTATGAGGCCGGCAACATCACCTATGAGGACGCGCTGCGCAATGCCGATTCGGTCAATGACCTGCGTTTGCAGATCAAGCTCAACAGCCAGCGTGACAAGCGCCAGGACCTCGCTGCCGGCACTGAAAACATGACCATTATTTAACTTCAGCCAGCAGAGAATTTTCTATGAACAGCAATATTGAGCAAGCGCTGACAACACGCCGGGTGGCGTTTCTGGGCCTGGGCGTGATGGGTTACCCAATGGCCGGGCACCTGGCAAAGGCTGGCCATCAGGTCACCGTGTACAACCGAACAACTTCAAAATCTATAGCTTGGTGCGCAGAGTACATAAGGGCTAGAGGCCAAAATGGCTCTATAAATCAGGCTGATACACCGCGCCGGGCGGTGCAGGCGGCCGAACTGGTTTTTTGCTGTGTCGGCAACGACGATGACCTGCGCAGCGTGGTTTTGGGTGATGCCGGCGCTTTTGCCGGCATGGCCCCTGGCAGCGTGTTGGTCGATCACACGACGGCCTCGGCCAATGTGGCGCGCGAGTTGCACGCGACAGCAAAAAGTCTGGGCCTGGGTTTTGTCGATGCGCCGGTGTCCGGCGGTCAGGCCGGTGCTCAAAATGGCCAGCTTACCGTCATGTGCGGGGGCGATCAGGCGGACTTTGATCTGGCCCGGCCCGTTGCCCTGGCTTATTCCAGAGCGTTCACGCGGCTCGGTGACAGTGGCGCCGGTCAATTGGCCAAGATGGTCAACCAGATTTGCATTGCCGGGCTGGTGCAGGGCTTAGCCGAGGCGATTGCCTTTGGCGACAAGGCCGGGCTGGACATGAACCAGGTGCTTGACGTGATTGGCAAAGGTGCGGCGCAAAGCTGGCAGATGGACAACCGGGGCAAGACCATGCTAGCCGACCAGTTTGACTTTGGCTTTGCCGTGGACTGGATGCGAAAAGACCTCGGGCTGGTGCTCGATGAAGCACGGCGCAATGGGGCACGGCTGCCGGTAACCGCCCTGGTGGACCAGTTTTATGCCGACCTGCAGCAACTCGGTGGCCGGCGCTGGGACACCTCCAGCTTGATCCGGCGGCTGCGCTGATCAAGGTTTGCTGTTGCTCGGCCCGGGTGCCGGCTTGGGCAGCAAGCGGCGCAACTCGTCTTCGCTGATGATATCGAGCAGCTTCACCACTTTTTGCACGCCTTGGGTGGTGCGGGCCACCTCGCTGGCGCTGTCTGCTTCGCGCTGGGTGACCCGGCCCATCAGGTAAGTGACGCCACGCTCGGTGACCACCTTGAAGGCGTTGGCAAACAGGTCTTTGGCATCGACCATGCCGGCCTTGACCCGGCCGGTGACCAGCGTATCGCTGGAGCGCTGGCTCAAGGTGCTGTTGCCCAGCACCGCCAGTTCATTGACCACCGCCTGCACGTTGTCCACCCGCGACACGATTTGCTCAACCAGTTGCCGGTCTTGCACGCTCGGCACTTCGCCGGTGATCAGCACACGCCGGTTGTAACTGGTGATATTGACATGCACCCGGTCACCCAGGCTGTCCTGGATGCGGCTGGCCGAGCGCAACTCAACACCTTCATCTTCGAGCTGGGCGCCCGAGGTACGCCGGTCAGATGCCACCAGGGCGGTGCCCATCATGGCGCCACCCATGATCGCCGGCACACAGGCGGTCAATACAGCGGCCAGGCTGGCCGTCAAAGTCAGCCGGGCGATAACTTGCCGGGTGGATGATGTCATGGTGGGGTCTCCAAATCGCCAAGCAACAGGGTATCAACTGCATCGCACAGGCAGTGCAGGGCCAGAATATGCACCTCCTGAATGCGCGCGGTACGTTCATGCGGCACGCAGATGTGCACATCGGTATCACGCAGCGCCTGCTGCATTTTGCCGCCACCGCGACCGCTCAGACCGATGACCACCATGTCGCGTTCATGTGCTGCCGCAATCGCTGCCAGCACATTGCCCGAATTGCCACTGGTGGAAATGGCCAGCAGCACATCACCGGCTTGCCCCAGGGCACGCACCTGACGCGCAAAAATGGCGCTGAAATCGTAGTCATTGGCAACTGCCGTGATGATGGAACTGTCAGTGGTCAGGGCAATCGCCGCCAGTCCGGGGCGTTCACGTTCATAACGCCCGACAAACTCGGCGGCAAAGTGCTGCACATCCCCGGCGGATCCGCCATTGCCACAGGCCAGCACCTTGCAGCCACCGGTGACACAGGCCAGCAGGGCCTGTACCGCGTCGGCAATCGGTTTGCTAAGAAGCGGTGCCGCCTGGTATTTCAGGTCGGCGCTGTCAATGAAGTTTTGTTGGATACGTTGCTCAAGCATGGCTGCGATGATACCTGCGACCAACTTGGAGGTGGTGCGACCGGCCTGGATTGCCCACTCTTTTCTCGCACAGCGGCATCCTGGCCTGATCAACCGGCATCAAACGCCGCCTGCAGCCACTCGATCACGCCGGACTCCAGCGTCACCACATCAAAACGGCAGGGTGGCAGGCTGGCAAAACGCATCAAATAATGACGTGCCGCAAACACAATGTGCCGCTGTTTGGCAAAGCTGACGCTGGCTGCGGCGCCGCCGTGGCTGGCTGACTTGCGCTGGCGCACCTCGACAAACACGCAGGTGCCGTCGGGCGTGCGCATGATCAGGTCGATCTCGCCGCCACCGCGCCCGGGGGTTCGATAATTGCGCTCCAGCAGCAGCAACCCGGCTTGCTGCAAATGCTGCAGCGCCAGCGCTTCGCCGGCATCGCCGGACTGCTTGGTGGTGCGCCGCTTGAGCGGCACTTTTGATTGAGGAAAAACCATTAATGACAATCCGTGTTTCCAGCTTGGCGGCAAGTTTCGCTTCAGCACTGAGCGCCGCTTCTGACGCGGCAGGGAGCCAGAATTATCCGCCCGCAACGCTGTATGTGGTGGCCACCCCGATTGGCAATCTGGCCGACATCACGCTGCGTGCCTTGCATCTGCTGCAACTTGCAGACCTGATTGCCTGTGAAGACACGCGCCACACTCAGGCGCTGCTGCGCGCCTATGGCATCGACAAGCCACCGGCGCAATGGCTGGCGGTGCATCAACACAATGAGGCACAGGCCGTGCAAGCGGTGCTGGAACGGTTGCACCAGGGGCAGCGCGTGGCCTATGCCAGCGATGCCGGCACCCCGGCGATCAGCGACCCCGGTGCCCGCCTGGTGGCGGGGGTGCGGCAAGCCAATTTGTCGGTGGTGCCGTTGCCCGGCGCCAGCAGCGTGACCACTCTGCTGAGCGTGGCGGGTGTGGCTGCCGATGCACAACAACACGGGGCGTTTGTATTTGCCGGATTTTTGTCGTCCAAAACCACCGAACGTGCCGCTGCCATCGATGCGCTGACGGCAGAGGTGCGTGCCGTGGTGCTGCTGGAGGCACCCCACCGGATCGAGGCGCTGGCCTCGGCACTGGCGTTGCTGGGCCAGCGTCAACTGACGGTGGGGCGCGAACTGACCAAGCAATTTGAAGAGATCAGCACCATGGCGGCCAGCAGTTTTCCGGACTGGCTGGCGCAAGACAGCAACCGTGCGCGCGGCGAGTTTGCGCTGGTGCTGCACCCTGCCGCCATCATGCCGGGTGTAGCGCCCGACACGCGGGTGCTCAAGCTGCTGCTGGCCCAATTGCCACTCAAAACGGCCGTCAAGCTGGCCGCCGACATCACCGGCGAGCCGCGCAATGCCTTGTACCAACTGGCCCTGACGCTCAAGGCCGCCGGCCCCGGCTAACCGGGCGACGGGCGAACGCTGCCTGGCTGCGCCGGATGGCGCTCAAACAAAGGCATAACCTTGGGCAGGTTGGCCTCGATATCGGCAATCCGGGTGTTGCCAGATGGATGGGTGGACAGCCACTGCGGTGGCGCGCCCTTGCTGGCCGCCGCCATTTTTTGCCACAAGCTGACACCGGCGCGGGGGTCAAACCCGGCGCGGGCAGCCAGCTCCATGCCGACCAGGTCCGCCTCTGATTCGTCGCTGCGGCTAAATTGCAGGGTCAATAACTGGGCGCCATAGCTGGTCACCGTCTGGCCCAGATCGCCCAGGCCCAATACGCCACTGAGCAGCGTTGCGCCAATGCCGGTGGCGGCATTTTTCCCCAAACGCTCACGGGCATGCTCACGCAGCGCGTGGGCCACCTCATGCCCCATCACGGTGGCGGTTTCATCGTTGCCGAGTTTGAGTTGATCCAGAATGCCGCTGTAAAAGGCGATCTTGCCACCTGGCATGCAAAACGCATTGATTTGTTTGCTGCCAATCAGGTTCACCTCCCACTTCCAGTGGCTGGCGCGCGGGTTCCAGCCCATGGCATGCGGAATGATTTGTTGCGCAATTGCCCGCAAACGCCGCAACTGCGGGTGGTCCTTGCCAGCCAGGGCGTTTTGGGCCGCTGCCTGTTGCATCATTTGCGCATACTGTTGTGCCGCAGATTTTTCGATGGTCTCGGCTGGCACCAGCCGGGTGAACAGCGAGTTGCCGCCAACTTCCACGCCTTCGCGTGCCCAGGCTTTTTGCAGACTGGCTGCGGGCCAGGCCAGCAACGACACAGTCCCCTGAAGCAGCAAGCGCCGTCGGGAACACAAAGAACATCCAGGATGAGTTGCCATGATCAATGCCAGGTGGACGCTGCGGCTTATTTGATGCAGACCGACCTGACCATCTTCAGATCGGTCAGGCCCATCATGACCTTTTCCAGGCCATCCATTTTCAGGGTGCGCATACCCCCTTCAACTGCTGCGGCAAAAATT
The DNA here is from genome assembly GCA_903873485.1 of uncultured beta proteobacterium. Taxonomy (GTDB): domain Bacteria; phylum Pseudomonadota; class Gammaproteobacteria; order Burkholderiales; family Burkholderiaceae_C; genus Rhodoferax. The sequence continues at coordinate 8,268 of CAIQOO010000109.1, forward strand.
TCGGCGACCCGGGCGCGTTCCTGGATCAGCTTTTTGATGCCGTCGTCGGCAATCAGCAGCTCGTGCAGGCCGACGCGCCCCTTGTAGCCGGTCTGATTGCATTTTTTGCAGCCGACGTGCCGGAAGAGTCTGATTTTTCCGTCAACACCATACAAGGCCTGCCAACTGGCGATCAGTTTGGCCATCTGACCGGCGTAATCCGATTTCCAGATGGCCGAGTGCCTTAGCTCCTCGACATATTCGGTGGCAAAAAGACGCATTTCTTCTTCGTCGGGCACATACGATTCTTTGCAGGCACACAGCCGTTTGGCCAGGCGCTGCGCCAGGATGCCCAGCAGGGCGTCGGCAAAGTTGAACGGGTCCATGCCCATGTCGAGCAAGCGGGTGATGGATTCAGGGGCCGAGTTGGTGTGCAGGGTCGAAAAAACCAGGTGGCCGGTGAGCGATGCCTCCACCCCCATTGACACGGTTTCCTTGTCGCGTGACTCGCCCACCATGATGATGTCCGGGTCGGCACGCAAAAATGCCCGCATCACGAGAGCAAAGTCAATGCCGGCTTTTTTGTTGATCTGCACCTGACGCAGGCCCTTTTGGGTGATTTCAACCGGGTCTTCGGCGGTCCAGATTTTGGTGTCGGGCTTGTTCAGGTGCTTCAGTATCGAATGCAGCGTGGTGGTTTTACCCGAACCGGTGGGGCCACACACATAAAACAGGCCGTAAGGTTTTTCAACCGTCTGAATCACCCGCGCCTTGTTATGCGGCGTCAGCCCCAAACTTTCCAGCGGAATCGGCTCACCCGCTGCCAGAATCCGCATCACCACGTCTTCGACCCCGCCCGCCGATGGAATCGTCGCCACCCGCAGTTCGATGTCAACCGGACCATATTTCTTGAACTTGATCTTGCCGTCCTGCGGCTTGCGACGCTCTGAAATATCAAGATCACACATGATTTTCAGGCGCGTCACCATGGCCTGGCGAAAGTGTGCCGGAACTTCGGCATAGGGTTGCAGCGAGCCGTCAATGCGAAAGCGGATGCCGGTTTTGAGCTTGCCGGGCATCGGTTCGATGTGGATGTCGGAAACCCCCTGGTGATAGGCATCCATGATGACCTTGTTGACAAATTTGACGAGTTCGTTGTCGGCGGCGGCGGACTCCAGCGAGTCTTCATTGCTGGTATCTTCCGCCGGGGCGCTGTCCATGTCGGCCAGCATCTCGTCAATGCTGCCGCCAGTGGCCTCTACCCCGAATATTTGCCCCAGCGTCTGGTGAAACTCGGCCTGGGTCGTGACGCGGTAGTCAAACTTGGTGATGCGCGGAAATACCTGCTGCAAGATGCGCGAACTGCGCACTGCCTCGGGGTCAAGACACATGATGACCAGGCCTGCGGGCGACTCCTCGAGTGGAATCCAGCCTTGCTCTTCTATGAATTCCCGCTTGAGTGCGCCATGCAGGGTTTCCGAGCGGATGCGGCCCTCGCTGAATGGCTCGTAACTGGTGCCAAAGAACTTGGCCAGCGAGGGGCCGATCTGGGACTGGCGAACCTGATAGCTGTTCATCAGCACATGTTCAACCGCCAGGCCCTGCTCGCGCGCATCTTGCAGGCATTGCTGCAACTCGGCAGCGGTCATCACCCCGTCAGACACCAGCCCGTCATATTTGGTGACCATGCGGCGGAGTTTCTCTTCCGCTTCGTGGATGCGATGGCGGATTGCGGTGGCCAATGTTTTGCAAAGTTGCGAGACCCCTTCAACTTCCAGATCGCCAAACGTCTGATCGCTTTTGTTGTTGATGATCTGCAACACGCCATACAGGGTACTGCTCTCCAGAATGGGTGCCACGAGCATCTGGCGTGTCCGGTAGCCGGAACGTTTGTCAACCTCTTTCAGGAATGTCAGCGCCGGATGGATTTTTTTCAGCGCCTCATCGTCATAAACATCCGGCAGATTGACCAGCATATGGCTGAAGGCGACATAACCAGCAATGCTCTGGGGCGTGATCGGCAATTTCAGGTCACGGCTGCTGTTCAGGCCGGTTTTCACCTTGGAGACAATAGCCGACTGGTCTTCGTTGACCACATACAGGGTCAGGCGGTCTGCATTGAAGAGCTTGCAGATATCCTGGCTGGCTTCGAGCATGATCTGCTCGATATTGTCAGTTTCATGAATTCGGGCGGTCACATGCTGCAACTGCTTGTAGAAAAGCGCCTCGAAAGTCATTCCGGCTCGTTCTGAGCCATGGCGTCGCAATACCGAATTCATGATGTGGTGCTTGAGATGGTCAGCCCGAGTCCGGCTCGCGTGCGGCTCAGTGCTGCAAGAACTGCATTTGTGTTCCAGCCAGCACGATCAGATCGCCATGTTTCAACGCTGCCGGCTCTTCGCCTACCGGAACGCCGTTATGCAACAGCCGGTCATTTCCCTCCACATGGTGCACAAAAAAGCCGTTGCGGCGCTGCGTGATGGCGGCCACCGACACACCGGGCTTGCCCACCGTGGTGACCACCTTGGTCAAGGCCAATTCTCGCCCGGCGGCGGCACCCGACAACACCTTGATCAAGCCGTGCAACTCCGGTGCAACAACCGGTTTCGCGGGCACCGGGGCAGCGGTGCGGGGCTTGAAAATCATGGTTTTCTCAAAATCATAGGCGGGCTGCTCAGACTCGAACTTGATCTTGTACTTGCCAACTTCAAGCACATCACCATGCTGCAGCATCTGGGTCTTGATGGCCTTGCCACCAATGTAGGTGCCATTGGTGCTGTTGCGGTCTTCCACCGTGACCACATCACCCCGCATGATGAACACGGCATGCTCGCCACTGACGGTCAGGTTGTCGATCACAATGTCGTTGTAAGGTCGCCGTCCAAGCGTGGTGCGCTCTTTGGTCAACTCGACCTCTTTTATGACGAGACCATCTAAAACTACCGATACCTTGGGCATGGCCACCTCCTGTTATGCAAGTATAGGGGTTTGACAAACGTCAATCAAAGCTGCTTCATGACGGGGTGCCAAACAAGCGCGACATCAGGCCCGGCTTGCTGCTTGCACATTCGGCGGCCTGCACCAGCAAGACCGTGATGTTGTCGCGCCCCCCATTGGATTTGGCCTGGTCCACCAACTCTGTTGCCATCATCGGCAAAGATTCGCCAGTGGCCAGAATGCCAGCAATAGCGCGCGTATCAAGCATATCCGTCAAACCGTCGGAACACATCAAATAAAGATCACCGCCCTGCACCGCATGTTCATGAATCTCGACCCTGACCGCTTCTTCCACGCCCAACGCGCGCGTCAGCAGGTTTTTACCGGGTGCCACAGATGCCTGCTCGGGTGTCAGCACGCCAGCATCGACCTGCTCTTGCAACATGGAGTGGTCCTTGGTGATCTGTTCGAGCGCACCTTCGCGCCATCGATAACAGCGTGAATCACCCACATGCGCCAGCACCAGGCGAGATGCCAGAAACACGCCCACCACCAGTGTCGTGCCCATGCCTGCATATTGAGGGTTCGACACGGCGGCATTCAGGATGGAGCGGTTGGACTTGCTGATGCACATCTCAATAAACCGCGACACATGGGCTACATCAGCCTGCTGGCCATCAATGGACATCCAGCGCACCAACTCAGACAGGATAAAGCTGGTCGCCATGCCGCTTGCAACTTCGCCTGCGTTATAGCCGCCCATGCCGTCAGCCAGCACGGCAATCTGAAAAGTCTCATCCAGCGCGACCGAGTCTTCGTTATTGGAACGAACCAAACCAGGATCAGTTTGCGCAAAGAGTGTGTAGTTCATGTTGGGTTCACTAATTTTCGAGATCAGGTGCCTGCGGTTTCGGGCGTTGCCACAGCCATGCTAATTAGCCATGCAGAATGCGAAAAGCCGGATTATCCCTCGGGAAATCCGGCTTGGTGTTGCCTGCCGCGCAATACTGCGCGACGTTTGCCAAGTGCCCGCAACTCTTACAGCAGGGCTTTGAGCAGTTTGGCCATTTCGGACGGGTTGCGCGTGACCTTGAAACCACATTCTTCCATCACGGCCAGCTTGGCTTCGGCGGTGTCGGCACCACCCGAAATCAGCGCACCGGCATGGCCCATGCGCTTGCCGGCCGGTGCCGTTACGCCGGCAATGAAGCCGACGATGGGTTTTTTCATGTTGAGCTTGCACCAGCGGGCCGCTTCGGCTTCGTCGGGGCCGCCAATTTCACCAATCATGATGACCGCATCGGTGTCGGGATCGTCATTGAAGGCGCGCATGACGTCGATGTGCTTGATGCCATTGATGGGGTCGCCACCAATGCCGATGGCACTCGACTGGCCCAGGCCGATTTCAGTCAACTGGGCCACTGCCTCATAGGTCAGGGTGCCGGAACGGCTAACCACCCCAATGCGGCCCTTGCGGTGAATGTGACCGGGCATGATGCCAATCTTGATCTCTTCGGGGGTGATCAAGCCGGGGCAGTTGGGGCCGAGCAGCCAGGTTTTCTTGCCGCCGGCGGCTTCTTTGGCACGCATCTTGTTGCGCACTTCGAGCATGTCACGCACCGGAATGCCTTCAGTGATGCAGATCGCCAGATCCAGATCGGCCTCGACTGCCTCCCAGATGGCAGCGGCAGCACCGGGTGGCGGCACATAAATGACCGATACGGTAGCGCCAGTCTTGGCCGCAGCGTCTTTGACGGATGCAAAAATCGGGATGCCCAAAATGGATTCGCCGGCTTTTTTGGGGTTGACACCGGCTACGAAGCAGTTCTTGCCGTTGGCGTATTCCTGGCATTTTTCAGTATGGAACTGACCGGTCTTGCCGGTAATGCCCTGGGTGATGACCTTGGAGTCTTTATTAATGAAGATGGACATGATTTTTCCTATTCAGTCTCAAGCGGCGGCCTTGACCGCAGCAACCACTTTTTCAGCCGCATCGGCCATGGTGTCGGCATTGATGATCGGCAAACCGGATTCGGCGAGCATCTTTTTGCCGATGTCTTCATTGGTGCCCTTCATGCGCACCACCAGCGGCACCGACAGGTTGACCGCCTTGCAGGCAGTGATGACACCGTCGGCAATGGTGTCGCACTTCATGATGCCACCAAAGATGTTGACCAAAATTGCCTTGACCTTGTCGTTTTTCAACATGATCTTGAAGGCTTCAGTGACTTTTTCGGGAGTGGCGCCGCCGCCGACATCCAGGAAGTTGGCGGGTTCGGCGCCAAACAGCTTGATGGTGTCCATGGTGGCCATGGCCAGACCGGCACCGTTGACCAGGCAGCCAATGTTGCCGTCCAGGCTGATGTAGGCCAGGTCAAACTTGCTGGCTTCGACTTCGGCTGCGTCTTCTTCGTCGAGATCGCGGTAAGCCACAATTTCGGGGTGACGGTAGAGGGCGTTGGCATCGAAGTTGAACTTGGCGTCAATCGCCTTGATGTTGCCGTTGCCTTCGAGAATCATCGGGTTGATTTCAACCAGCGATGCATCGGTATCCATATAGACCTTATAGACCTTTTGCAGCACATCGACCGCCTGCGCGGTAGAACCGGCCGGCACGCCGATGGCGTTGGCCAGCTTGGTGGCTTGCGCGTCAGTCAGGCCGACGGCTGGATCGACCAGTTCGGTGATGATTTTCTCGGGAGTGTCGTGCGCGACCTCTTCAATCGACATGCCGCCCTCAGAGGAGACGATCATCGCCACACGCTGCGAAGCGCGGTCGGTCACGGCTGAAACATAGTATTCTTTTTTGATGTCGGCGCCGTCTTCAATCAGCAGACGCCGCACTTTTTGACCGGCCGGGCCGGTCTGGTGAGTGACCAGTTGCATGCCCAGAATCTCGCCGGCCAATTTTTTGACATCGTCAATGGAACGCGCCAGCTTGACACCACCGCCCTTGCCACGTCCACCTGCATGGATCTGCGCTTTGACAACCCAGACTGGGCCGCCGAGCTTTTGGGCGGCTTCTACCGCCTCTTGAACGGTGAATGCCGCAATGCCGCGAGGCACCGGCACACCAAATTGACGCAAGATTTCCTTGCCTTGGTACTCGTGAATCTTCATGAGGTCTCTCTCAGGAACGGATGGTTGGACGGACAACTGATTTGTCTGGGTCAGACAAAGTCAACGCCACTATTAAAATCACCGTGGGACTGTATCATGTTGCGCTGCATCATTCTTTAACCAGACTTACACCGTCATTTTTTTCAGCAGTTCAATTCACACCATGCAAAAAATATTCATCGACGGCGAAGCCGGCACCACCGGCCTGCAAATCCGTGATCGCCTGCGGCTCTTGAGCGGGATCGAACTGCTTAGCATTGCACCCGAATTGCGCAAGGATGCCGCTGCCAAACGCGCCTTGCTGGCCCAGGCCGATCTGGTGCTGCTGTGTCTGCATGACGATACTGCTATTGAATCAGTAGCTATGATCGATGATCTGGAAAGGGCTACAGGCCAAAAAGGTCCAAAAATCATTGATGCATCGACGGCCCACCGTACTGCGCCAGGCTGGGTTTATGGCTTTCCTGAGTTAAAGCACGGGCAGATCGAGGCGATCAAGACGGCACGCCGCGTCAGCAACCCAGGCTGTTACGCCACCGGCGCGATTGCGCTGATCTGTCCGCTGGTTGCAGCCGGGCTGATCCCGCCGGATTTTCCATTGTGTCTGCCGGCAGTCAGTGGCTATTCAGGCGGCGGGCGACCGATGATCGAAGCCTATGAGCAAGGCTTGGCACCGGCCTATGAACTCTACGGCCTGGGCCTCAAGCACAAGCATATTCCGGAAATCATGGCTTACACCGGTCTGACGCGCCGCCCGCTGTTTGTCCCCTCGGTCGGCAATTTCAGGCAGGGCATGCTGGTGCAGGTACCGCTGCACCTGGATCTGTTGCCCGGACAACCCGGTGTCGCCGACTTGCATGACGCACTGGCCCGGCACTATGCTGGCAGCGAATCGGTCAGCGTGCTGCCTGCCACGCCAGACAACAAGCTTGATGCAGAAAAGCTCAAAGACACCAATTTGATGGAACTGCGGGTGTTTGGCAATCTGGATGGCGGCGACGGTTTCCGGCACGCTGTGCTGGTGGCGCGGCTCGACAACCTGGGCAAAGGTGCCAGTGGCGCCGCCGTGGAAAATCTCAAGCTGATGCTGGGATGGTGAACTTTATGCTATCTAATAAATAGCTAGCTGCGCAGATGGGACAAGGGCTGGAGGCTGATTTGATGCTGATTTTCGGCAGATTCAGCAAGGCCAGGCAACCGGCAGACACGGTTTTGCAAGTTCTTGATGGCGTGCGTGTCGCTCCCCGGCACCCCTTTCCGCTCTTTACACATCTTTACCAGCGCGCCTGTCGCTGAAGTTGCAACAAAACTCATTATTGAGTCGCGGGGTTTTCCACGCGTTCAATTCAGCAGGAGCACATCATGAAGATTCATCGTTTGATTTCCGCCTTGATTCTGGCCACCAGCGGTGCAGTGTTTGCACAAGCCAGCGCACCGGCAAACCCGGCCGCAACACCGGTGCTCGACGCCAAACAGGCCAACCAGCAGCAGCGCATCGATCAGGGTGTGACCTCGGGCCAGCTCAACAAGAGGGAGGCCGCACGGCTGCAGGCGCGCGAGAACAAGCTGGCCGCGCACGAGACAGGCGCCAAAGCGGATGGCGTGGTCACCAGGAAAGAGCGCGTGCGCCTGAACAAAGAAGCAAACCGCGACAGCAAGGCGATTCTGAAGCAAAAACACGATCGCCAAAAAGCCAAATCCTGAGCCACCCGGCCCGGCTGCTGGCGGCAAGTCAGACTTTTTGGCCAATCCAGCGCGTCACCGCCGCCAGACCCTGATGACCCGGTCCTTCGGACAGCGTCACTTCACCATGCCAGGCCAGCACCGGGGCCAGCAGGCCGGCAAAATCCTGATCAAGAAGTGCAGGCGTGTACAACATGCCAGGCTCCTTGGGGCCACCGCTGAATCGATCCTGTCCTGCCGGCTCTGACGGCAGCGCGGGTATTTGGCGATGCCGGTTCGGGGTAAAGTGCAGCCCATGCCATTTGCCCAATTTTCCGAGACCGAGCAGCAGGCCCTGCTGCAAGCCGCACGCCAGGCCCAGCGGGCCGCTTACGCGCCATATTCCCACTACCGTGTCGGGGCCGCCGTGCTCGACGAGCGGGGCCGCATCCACGCTGGCTGCAATGTTGAAAACGCCGCTTACCCCGAAGGCCTGTGCGCCGAAGCCGCTGCGCTGGCCGCCATGGTGCTGGCCGGTGGCACCCGGGCGCGAGCCGTTCTGGTGGCAGGCAGCGGCGGCAAAGGCAACCGCGGCTGGACCACACCCTGCGGCGGCTGCCGGCAGAAATTGCGTGAATTTGGCGACCCGGATCTGGCGATCCTGACGGCCAGCCAAGACCACACCGGGCCGCATTACACACTGGCGCAACTGCTGCCCGAGAGTTTTGGGCCAGATCACCTCAACCCCGGCTGAAGCGTCAGCGCTGCCAGCAAAGTTAACCGTTATGGATGCCATCCGCACCATCACACAGCGCACCTTGCAGTTCCGGCCGCGCATTGCCGTGGTGCTCGGCTCGGGCTGGGGTGACCTGACCGGGTACCTCAGCGAGGCGGTACAAATTCCCTACGCCGAACTGGCGGGCTTTCCACAGCCCACCGTGGCAGGCCACAGCGCCATGTTGTGGCTGGGCTACCTAGGCCGGCAGCCGGTCGCGGTGATGAGCGGGCGCCAGCATGGCTACGAGACTGGCGCCGTCGATGGCATGGCCGTGCCGCTGCAGGTGCTCCGGCAACTGGGCTGCCACACGCTGGTGCAAACCAATGCGGCGGGCAGCCTGCGGCGAACCATGCCGGCGCAAAGCCTGATGCTGATCAGCGACCACCTGAACCTGCCGCAGCGTTCGCCGCTGGTGGGCTTGACCGGCACCGAGCGCTTTGTCAACATGGTCGATGCCTACGACCCGGCGCTGCGCGAACATGCCCGGCAGGTGGCACGCAGCACCGGCGTGGCGCTGTTTGAAGGTGTCTATGCCTGGTTTCTGGGTCCGCAGTTTGAAACCCCTTGCGAGATCCGCATGGCGCAGTTGCTGGGTGCCGATGCCGTGGGCATGAGCACCGTGCCCGAAACCATTCTGGCGCGCCATCTCGGCTTGCGCGTGCTGGCGCTGTCGCTGATCACCAATCTGGGGGCCGGCATGTCGCAAGAGCAGCTAAGCCACGCCCATACCCTGGCGCAGGCCCGGATCGCCAGCCAACGAGCCAGCAGCTTGCTGGCCAACATCATTGCCAATATTGACTCCCCACCATGAACACATCCAGCACCAACCCCAACGAGGCACCTCCCTGGCAGCATGACCTGCTCAACGGCGCCCGCATCGCCCTGGCCTGCCTGGACCTCACCAGCCTGAACGATCACGACAGCGAGGCTGACATGGCCCGACTTTGCCAGCGTGCCCAAAGCCGGTTTGGCCCGGTGGCAGCGCTGTGTGTCTGGCCGCGCCTGGCGGCCTTTGCACGCGCCCAATTGCCAGCCCATATTGGCGTGGCCGCCGTGGCCAATTTTCCGCACGGCAGCAGCGACATGGAGCGCGCGGTTGGCGACACGCTGCAGATCGTGCAAGCCGGTGCGCAAGAAGTCGATTTGGTGCTGCCCTACCGGGCGCTGCAAGCCGGTGACGAGGCGGCAGTCAGCGCCTTGTTAAGCGCCGTGCGGCAAGCCTGCCCGGGCCTGCTGCTCAAAGTCATCCTGGAAACCGGTGAGCTCAAAACGGCAGAGCTGATTGAGCGCGCCAGCCAGCTCGCCCTGGATGCGGGTGCCGATTTTCTGAAAACCAGCACCGGCAAAACCCCCGTCAGCGCCACCCCGCAAGCCGCCGAGACCATGCTGGTGGCCATTGCCGCAAGCCCAACGGCCAGAGATCATGTGGGTTTCAAGGCTTCAGGCGGCATCAGAACTGCGCAGGATGCTATTGTTTACGAAGCATTGGTGGCGCATCATCTGGGCCATCAGGCACTCAACCCCCGGCGCTTTCGCATTGGCGCGAGCAGCATTTTGAGCGACATCGAGGCGGTACTGGGCGATGCAGGCCCACCCCAGCCCGCAGCAAGCACCAGTTATTGACCCAGAACACCGATCCATCCACCCGCCTTTTTTTTCCCCCTCACAGTTTCACACCATGCTTGCGCAAGAAATCATCCGCATCAAACGCGACGGCCACACGCTGGAACGTGGCCAGATTGACCATTTTGTGCGCGGTCTGGTCGATGGCTCGTGGAGTGAAGGCCAGGCTGCTGCGCTGGCCATGGCGATGTTTCTCAAAGGCATGAGCCGTGATGAAACCGTCAACCTGACGCAGGCCATGACGTATTCCGGCTTGGTGATGGACTGGTCAACAGCCAACTTGAACGGCCCGATTCTGGACAAGCACTCGACTGGCGGGGTCGGTGACAAGATCAGCCTGATGCTGGCACCCATCGTGGCGGCGTGCGGCGGCGTGGTGCCGATGATCTCGGGCCGCGGGCTGGGCCACACTGGCGGCACGCTCGACAAGCTCGGCTGCATTCCCGGCTACCAGACCACGCCAGACCTGGCCATGCTGCACCAGGCGTTAAAGACGGCCGGCTGCGCCATCATTGGCCAAACCGCCGAACTGGCCCCGGCCGACCGCCGGCTCTACGCGATTCGCGATGTGACGGCCACGGTCGAGTCGGTGCCCTTGATCACCGCCAGCATCCTGTCCAAGAAACTCGCCGCTGGCCTGCACGGGCTGGTGATGGATGTGAAAGTCGGCAACGGTGCCTTTGCCGATTCGCCGGAGATGGCCAGCACGCTGGCCGAGTCGCTGGTGCGCGTGGCCAGCGGTGCCGGCTTGCCCACCCGCGCCTGGCTGACCGACATGAACCAGGTGCTGGGCCAGACCTGCGGCAATGCGTTGGAGGTGCAGGAAGCCATCGCGTTTTTGCAGGGCCAGGCACAAGAGCCGCGCCAGTTGCTGCTGACCCGCACCCTGAGCGCCGAACTGCTGCTGATGGGCGGGCTGGCCACCGATGAGTCCGATGCGCTACAAAAAGTAGATCATGCTTTGCAGAGTGGACGGGCGCTGGAGCAGTTTTCTCGCATGGTGTCAGCATTGGGTGGCCCAGTTGATCTGGTTGCTCGACCCGGCCACTACCTGCCCATGGCACCGGCGCAATTGACCGTGCTGGCACCTTGCGATGGCTGGATCACCGGCATGGCGACCCGCGCTATCGGTCTGCTGATCGTAGCGCTAGGCGGTGGCCGCCGGCAGGCCAGCGACCGCATTGATGCGCGGGTCGGCTTTGCCCGGTTTGCCCAAATTGGCCAGCAGGTTCAGGCCGGCGAACCACTGGCCGTGGTGCATGCCGCCGACGAGAGCGCCGCAGCATGGGCCGCGCAGGCGTTGCTGCCACTGATTCAACTGGGTGACCAGCCACCCCGGCTGGCCCCGGTGCTGGTGAAACGGATGACGGCTTGATGGTACCGATGCCATCTTGCAGCGTGCGCCAATGGTGTGGCCTGTCGGGTACACCGAATGATGAAACCGTTCGCCCTGAGCTTGCCGAAGGGTTGAAGGGCTTTTCTATCAAGACTGTGGTTCGACAAGCTCACCACGAACGGCGGTGTTTCAGGTTAACCAGATCAGAAAGTCTGAATTTCAGTGAGAAATCAGCGAAACGGCAGATTGAGCTGAAACATCAGGCCGGCGGTGCCGAGCATGTCCACTTGCGCCGACCAGCCGGGTTTGAATTCATACGCCAATGCAATGATGGCGCCGGGCGAAAAACCCTTGTGGTTCAGCGGCACCTTGTTTTCATAGGGGTCCACATAGCCGTAAAGCAAACCCGCCGTCCACTTGAACGACAGCGGCTCGATGCCCCAGATACCGTGGTAAATCTTGCCCCACGGGTAGATGAACACACTGGGCTGACCAAATGAATTGGTGAACACGGTGAAGCCATCGAGCTTGCCGCTGGCATGCATACGCTCGACGCCGATCATGTAAACATTGCGATGCTCTTCGCTGGGCGAAAAATGCAGGGTGTAGGGGCTTAATTGCCAATACAGCTTGCTGTCATCGGTGCTGGCGGCACTGCTGTCTTGCTGGGCCATGGCAGCACCGGCGAGGTGAGCCACAATCAGGCCGGTGGCGATACGGATCAATTTTTTCATGGGCCATTGCCTGGAATGTTTGACATGTGCGGGATGCGCAGTGTAACGGCTGTCTTTTTCAGGATGTTGCTGCTTTGGGGCCTGCTTGCCGTCAGCGGCTGCGCCGGGCTCGACCAGCGCCAGCGCCAGATCATCTACCGTCCGACCGCGTCGGTCGCCGGCACCGTGGCGGGTTTGCGCGCTGGTGATGAACGCTTTTTTGTCGATCTGCCCCAAGCCGGCGCCACCGAGCGGGTGGCACTTTGGTGGCTGCCGCACCCAGACCAGAATGCCCCCACTTTGCTGTACCTGCATGGCACTTTTCGCAATCTGGAGCAAAACCTGCCCAAGATCGATGCGCTGCGCGATGCCGGTTTTGCCGTGCTGGCGGTCGATTACCGGGGCTGGGGTCAAAGCAGCGTCATCATCCCTTCCGAGCAAAGCATTGTGCAAGACGCGCGCCTGGCCTGGGCCGAGCTGACGCGGCGTGAACCGCGTGCCGGGCAGCGCGTGATTTACGGCCATTCCATGGGCAGCGGCGTGGCAGTTGAGCTGGCCAGCCGGTTGTCGGCACCGGCAGATTACGGCGGCCTGATTCTGGAGTCGGCTTTCACCAGCTTTGCCGATGTGGCGCATGCGGCGGGCTTCTGGGCCGGCCTGCTGTCTTGGTTCAATGGCGAACGCTTTGCCTCGATCGACAAAATAGCCAGGGTGCAGGCACCGCTGCTGATGATGCATGGCGCGCAAGACAGCACCATCCCGATGCGGCTTGGGCAGCGCCTGTTTGCCGCCGCCAATCCACCCAAACAGTGGCTGAGCATTGAAGGCGGCCAGCACAGTGACCTCAATCTGGTAGCCCGGGATCAGTACCAGGCAGCGCTGGCCGATTTCAAGGCGCGTTACCTGTCACAACAGCCCTGACAAAGCCAGTTCGGTTTGCAGTTGCCGTGGCGACTCAAAGTGAATGCCTTGCCAGCCCAGCAACCGGGCCTGCTGCACGTTGCCCTTGAGGTCATCGACAAACAGGGTGCTAGCCGGCTCCAGCGCATAACGGCTTTGCAGCAACCGGTAAATCGCCGGGTCGGGCTTGATGAGCTTGACATCCCCCGAAAAAATGCCGCCGTCAAACCACTGCAAAAAATCGTGCCCGGCCTCCAGCGCGCGAGCATATAGCACCGGCATGTTCGACAGGTAATACAGACCAGTCACGCCCTGGCCGGCAAGGCGGCGCACCCGCAGTTGCTGCAACAGCGCCAGCGTGTCTGGCATCGGCACCAGTCGCACGCCAATGCCGTGCACCAACTGCCGCACCGAGGCCAGCGGCAAATCCAGCCGCTCGGCGATCCGTTCGATGACCATGTCTGGTTCGAGCAGGCCACAGTCAAAAGCGTGCCAGTCCGGATGGCCAAACACCTGATGCGCCAACTGCCGGGCCGCCTCGGGGCTGGCCACCTGCCGGGGAAAAGTCTGCAACAACAATTGCGCCGGCTGCCAGGTGAACAACACTGCGCCAAAATCAAACACCAGATTCATGCGTGCAACTTTTCGTGTTTGATGGCCAGGAGGGCGCAAAAATGGTCAAGCACAAGCCTCAACCAGCGGGCGCTGCCTGCTGTGGGCCGGCGCGCAATCAGCCGCGCAGTTTGGCCAGCAAGCCGGCCGTCGAGCCGTCGAGTCCGCTGGTATCGCCATTGCCAAGGCGGGCTTCCACCTCTTTGGCCAGCACCTTGCCGAGTTCCACGCCCCACTGGTCAAAGCAGTTGATGCCCCACAGCGAGCCGCTGACAAACACCCGGTGCTCCTGCAAGGCAATCAGCGCGCCCAGGCTCGCCGGGGTCAGTTCATCGAGTAGCAAAAAGCTGCTCGGGCGGTTGCCGGGGAAGTTTTTGTGACCACCGGCATCCATCTTGCCCTGCATCAGCGCCTGCGCCTGTGCCAGCACATTGGCCAGCAGCAGCGTGTGGTGACCGGGCAGGCTGGCCCTGGGCTTTTTGACGGCGACAAACTCGACCGGCACCACGTCGGTGCCCTGGTGCAGCATCTGGTAATAGGCGTGCTGGCCGTTGGTGCCCGGCTCGCCCCACAACACCGGCGAGGTGCCAAACGGCAGTGCTGCGCCGCTGGCATCGACTTGCTTGCCGTTGCTTTCCATCTCAAGCTGCTGCAGATAGGCCGGATAACGCTTGAGCGCGCAGTGGTAGGGTGCCACGCTGCGGCTGGTGAATCCGTGGAAATTGCGGTACCAGACATCGAGCAGGCCCAGCCGCACCGGCAGGTTATGCGCCAGCGGGGCAACCCGGAAGTGTTCGTCCATGGCGTGCGCGCCGGCCAGAAACTGCCGGAAACCGTCGGCGCCAATGGCAATCGCCAGCGGCAGGCCAATCGCCGACCAGACCGAATAACGGCCACCAACCCAGTCCCAGAAGCCAAAGGTGGTGCTGATGCCAAAGGCGTTGGCGGCTGCCACATTGGTGCTGAGTGCGGCAAAATGCCTTGCCACATCGGTGCCGCCGCTGGCCTCGAACCAGGCCTTGGCGGAGCGCGCATTGGTCATGGTCTCGATGGTGGTAAAGGTCTTGCTGGCAATCAGGAACAAGGTGCTCTCGGGCTTGATTTTCTTCAGCACGGCAGCGAGTTCATGGCCGTCGACATTCGAGACAAAGTGAAAGCGTTTGCCCGGCAGGACAAATTCGTCGAGTGCTACTACCGCCATTTGCGGCCCCAGATCCGAGCCGCCAATGCCGATGTTGACCACATCGGTGATGCTGTCATCGGCGCGCACGGCGGTCGCGTAAGCCAGCATGGCATCCAGCGTGGCGTGCACATCCTGCAACTCGGTTGCTAGATTTTTAATAGCTGGTCGCGCTTGATCGGTAAGGGCTACAGCCGGATTTCTCAATAACCAGTGCATCACCGCACGCTGCTCGGTGTTGTTGATTCTTTCGCCGGCAAACATGGCATCGCGGTGCTGCTCCAGGCCGCTTTGGCGGGCCAGCTCCAGCAAGGTGGCCTGGGTAGCGGCATCGATCAGGTTTTTCGACAGATCGGCAAACACGTGCGGCGCCGACAGGCTAAAGGCCTCAAAGCGCTGCGGGTCGGCGGCAAAGGCGGTGCGCAAATCGAACGGGCGACCGGTCTGGTCAAATTGTTGTTGCAAGACGCTCCAGGCGGGGGTGCGGTCACAGCGGGTGGTTTTCATGGGTGGTTTCCTGACAAGAGTTGATCGAGTTTGACGGCATCTGCGCAAAACACGCGGATGCCTTCGGCTAATTTTTCGCACGCCATGGCATCTTCGTTGAGCGCCAGGCGAAATCCGGCCTCATCGAAACTGACATGGGCGATGTCCAGCGTTTGCGCCGCCTGGGCATCCAGTGCGCATCTTAATGGCGCGCTGCTTTGTGCCAGCGCTGCCAGCAGATCCGGGCTGATGGTCAGCAAGTCGCAGCCCGCCAGGGCCGTGATCTGGCCGATGTTGCGAAAGCTGGCCCCCATGATCTCGGTGGCAATGCCGAATTTTTTGTAGTAATTGAAAATCTGCAGCACCGACCTGACACCGGGGTCATTGGCTCCGGCATGGTCGGCCTCTATCCAGGCAGCGCCGGCAGATTTTTTGTGCCAGTCGTAAATCCGGCCAACAAAGGGCGAGATCAGTTGCACCCTGGCCTGGGCACAGGCCACTGCCTGGCACAGCGAGAACAGCAAGGTCAGATTGGTGTGAATGCCGCGGCGCTCCAGCCGGGCCGCCGCCGCAATGCCCTCCCAGGTGGCCGCCACCTTGATCAGCACCCTGTCGATGTGCACGCCCTGCGCCTGGTACAGCTCAATGATGCGCTCGGCCCGGGTGAAGGTGGCGCTGGCGTCAAAACTCAATCGGGCATCGACTTCGGTCGAAACCCGGCCCGGGATGATGGCGAGAATTTCACAGCCAAAACGCACCAGCAGCCGATCCATCAGTTCATCGGGCGCGCGGCCCTGGTACTGCGCCAGCGTGTCCGTCAGCAAATGCCGGCAGGCCGGCTGCTGCACCGCCTTGAGAATCAGCGACGGGTTGGTGGTGGCATCCTGCGGCCGAAAAGCCGCCATCTGCCGAAAGTCGCCAGTGTCGGCGACCACCGTGGTGAATTGTTTCAGGGCATCAAGCTGGTTCATGCCGTCATTATCCGACAGCAATTAACGGCCCCGGCGGCCCCCGGCGGCCCCAGCCCGGCGGCATCGGCAAGCGCGTGCGGCTGGCCAGAAGCGACCGATCCATGCCGCGTCCGATATCTCGGCCGGGCCGCCAGGATAATCCCTGAATTTCAAGTGTTTTATGCCTCCAGACCTTATGCAGTAAGCGCTGATAGCTATTGAATACAGAGCGAAATAACAATCTGCAAAAATCCCCAGGCAGGTTGGCTCCGGGTTATCGCGCAGCAAAGCGCCCCGGCTGCGGGCGGGGCAGGGCATGCCGGGTTTGGCCATGCCCGGTTCGGTCTAAACTCAAGCGCATTGCTCACACTTGGGTTATACCAGCATGATTTTCATCACAGGCGGCGCCGGCTTTATTGGCTCTCATACATGTGTCGAGTTGCTCAGCGCCGGGCAGCAGATCACGGTTTTTGACAATTTTTGCAACAGCCAGCCCGAAGCGCTCAAGCGGGTTGAGCGCATCACCGGCAAAAAACTGCATCTGATTGAGGGCGATATCCGTGACCCGGCCGCCTTGCAAGCCGCATTGAGCGCCAGCCAGGCGCAGGCGGTGATCCATTTTGCCGGGCTGAAGGCGGTCGGCGAGTCGGTGGCCGAGCCGCTGCGCTATTACGACAACAACCTGGCAGGCACCCTCACGCTGCTGCAGGCGATGGCGCAAGTTGGCATCAAAACACTGGTATTCAGTTCATCGGCCACAGTCTATGGCGACCCGCAGCGCCTGCCGCTGACCGAAGACCATCCGTTGTCGGCCACCAACCCCTATGGCCAGACCAAGTTGGCGATCGAGAACATGCTGCGCGACCTGGCCGCCAGCGATCCATCCTGGCGCATCGGCATCCTGCGCTATTTCAACCCGGTCGGTGCCCACGCCAGCGGCCTGATCGGTGAAGACCCGCAAGGCACGCCCAACAATCTGCTGCCGTTTGTGGCGCAGGTGGCGATTGGCCGGCGCGCGTTTTTGAATGTCTGGGGCAATGACTACGCCACCCCTGACGGCACCGGCGTGCGCGACTACATCCATGTGGTCGATCTGGCGCTGGGCCATCTGGCCGCGCTGAAAAAATTGCAGGCCAGCCCGCAGTGCTTTGCCGTCAATCTGGGAACCGGCGTGGGTTACAGCGTGCTCGACATGGTGCGAGCCTTTGAGCAGGCCAGCGGCCAGCCGGTGGCTTACAAGATATCGCCCCGGCGCGCCGGCGATGTGGCGGCCTGCTATGCCGACCCGGCCTATGCCCGCGAACTGCTGGGCTGGCAGGCACAGCGCGATCTGGCCAGCATGTGTGATGATGCCTGGCGCTGGCAAAGCGGCAATCCGAACGGCTATAGTCTGGTTAGTTCATTCAATGCAGCGGGAATTAAGACATGACAACGCAACAAGGGAGCCAGCATGACTAAGGGCATGATTCTGGCCGCCGGGCAAGGCACCCGGATTCGGCCACTGACCAAAGATCTGCCCAAGCCGATGATCCCGATTCTGGGCAAGCCGGTGATGGAATACCTGATCGAGCATCTGGCCAACTTCGGCGTCAACGAGATCATGGTCAACGTCGCCTTCAACCACCACAAGATTGAGCAGTATTTTGGCGATGGTCACCGCTGGGGCGTGCAGATCGGCTACGCCTTTGAAGGGGTGCGCGAGCATGGTGAAATCGTGCCCAAGCCGTTTGGTTCGGCTGGCGGCATGCGGCGCATCCAGGATTTCAGCGGTTTTTTTGATGAAACCACCCTGGTGCTGTGTGGCGATGCGCTGATCGACCTCGACATTGCCGCTGCCGTGCAAGAGCATAAGACCAAGCAGGCAATTGCCAGCGTGGTGACCCTTGATGTGCCGCTGGCCGACGTGCAAAGCTACGGCATTGTGGAAGCCGACGAGAACGGCCAGATTCGATCGTTTCAGGAAAAGCCCAAACCGGCTGAGGCCAGATCGACGCTGGCCAGCACCGGCATCTATATTTTTGAGCCTGAGGTGCTGCAACTGGTGCCGCCGCATCAGGTTTATGACATTGGTTCGCAATTGTTCCCGCAACTGGTCGAGAAAAAACTGCCGTTTTTTGCCCAGAATCGCTTTTTCAACTGGATTGACATTGGCCGCGTCAGTGACTACTGGGCGATTTTGCAGCGCGTGCTGCGCGGTGAAGTGGCGCAGATGAACATGCCCGGACGCGAGGTCAGGCCGGGCATCTGGGTCGGCTTGAACACCCAGATTCCGTGGGACAAGGTCAACATCGAAGGCCCGATGTACATTGGTTCCAGCGTCAACATCGAATCCGGTGCCACCCTCATTGGCCCCTGCTGGATTGGCCACGGCAGCCATATCCGCACCGGTGCCCGGGTGGTGCGCAGCATCTTGTTTGAATACACCCGCATCGCCGCCGACATGCGCTTTACTGAAATGATTGTCTCGCCCACCTATTGTGTTGACCGGCTTGGCGAAACCCTGTACCGGGGTGACGAAACTGCCCAACTGCGCTGGGGCGATGCCCGCGCCTGATGACCTTGCCTGGTTTTCAGGCCGATCAAATCGTTTGTTTTTCACTTTCAAGTCTCACCATGACCTCTTCAATCTTGATTCAGCCGGTGGTTTTGTCGGGTGGCTCCGGCACCCGTTTGTGGCCCCTGTCACGCGAGAAATACCCCAAGCAGTTGCTCAGCCTGATCGGACAGGACTCGCTGCTGCAGGCCACGGTGCGGCGCGTCTTGGGCACGCCAGGTGTCACGCTGGCGGCCCCGATGGTGGTGTGCAACGAAGAGTACCGCTATGTCATTGCCGAACAGTTGCGCCTGCTCGGCCAAAACGGCACCGTGGTGCTTGAGCCTTTTGGAAGAAATACGGCTCCAGCCCTTACCCTGTCTGCGCTGGCAGCTATCAAAGGTGCAGCAGATCCGGTGCTGCTGGTGATGCCGGCCGACCATGTGATCACCGATGTGGCGGCGTTTCAGGCGGTCGTCGGCCAGGGTGCCGTGATGGCAGCAGCCGGTGCCGTGGTGACGTTTGGCATCCAGCCCGATACGCCGGAAACCGGCTATGGCTACATCCAGACCGGCGAGGCGTTTGGCAGCCCGGCCGACAGCCCGGCCCGGCGGATAGCGCGCTTTGTTGAAAAGCCCAATCTGGCCACGGCCCAGGTCTATCTGGCGGCGGGCGACTATTTGTGGAACAGCGGCCTGTTCATGATGCGTGCCTCGGTCTGGCTGGCGGCGCTGGGCAACTGCCGGCCTGACATTCTGGCGGCTTGCCAAAGCGCCTGGGATGCCGGCCACACCGAAGGCGAATTTGTCCGTGTCGGCACCGAAGCCTTTGCCCAATGCCCGAGCGACTCGATTGACTATGCGGTGATGGAGCATATCGCCGCCAGCACCAGCGCCAGTGCGCTGCCGCCAGGTGTGGTGCTGCCGCTCAAGGCCGGCTGGTCGGATGTGGGCGCCTGGGATGCCTTATGGCAAGTGCTGCCCAAGGATGACTGCGGCAACGTGGTGCAAGGTGATGTGATGCTGCAAGACTGCCAAAACACCCTGGCGCTGTCGGAGAGCCGGCTGGTGGCCTGTGTCGGCGTCAGCGACCTGGTGGTGGTGGAAACCGCCGATGCGATTTTGGTGTCGCACAAAGACCAAACCCAGCATGTCAAGAAAATTGTTGATCGGCTGCGCGCTGAAAAACGGTCTGAGGGCAGCATCCACCGCAAGGTGTTTCGGCCCTGGGGCTGGTACGACGGGGTCGATGCCGGCGCGCGTTTTCAGGTCAAGCGCATTTTGGTCAAGCCGGGTGCAGCGCTGTCCTTGCAAATGCACCACCACCGCACCGAGCACTGGATTGTGGTCTGTGGCACCGCCCGGATCACCCGCGGCGACGAGACTTTTCTGCTGTCCGAAAACCAGTCCACCTTCATTCCGCTGGGCACCCAGCACCGGCTGGAAAACCCTGGGCGGGTGGCGCTGGAGATGATCGAGGTGCAGTCAGGTTCTTATCTGGGCGAAGACGACATCGTGCGGTTTGAGGATGTCTATGGCCGTTGAGGCCAAGCCCCGCCCAAGCCTGCTGCGGCTGGCGCTGGCCAAGTCAATTAACGCAAATCTGGAGGTATGTGATGGCAGAATTGGGTGAGTGGACCAACAAAGGGGCAAGCCTGAGCGATGCCACGGCGCAGAAGGAGTATGGCATCAGCCGGGAGTTTGTGGTGCAGGGAATTCGGGCCGGCAAGCTTGAATACCGGAATGCATCGATGTATGGCAACCCCGTTCTGAGAATTTTGCGAAGCCAAGTCGAAAAATATATTGATGAACAACTGGGTGCCGGTTATCTTCAAGCTGAAAAAACAAAAACCGAGTTGCGCAAAATCAAGACCGAAATCAATAGCCTGAAAAGGCGCCTGACCCAGTTGGAGGCGCGAAAAGCAGAAATTGAAAAATCCATCATCAAAACTTGAAACCGGAGCGAACCATGATACTGACGCTAAAAATCAAACTGCAAGGCGGCAGTTATGCCAGCGCCGATTGGGAGGGGCTGATTGAAATTGACGCAGCCGACACACTGGAAGACCTGCATTTCGCGATTCAAAAGGCGGTTAAATTCGGCAATGACCATCTATATGAATTTCGCATTGGCAGAACCGAACGAAGCGGTAACCGCCAGGTGTTTGACGATGAAACCGGCAACGTATATGAACAGACCATTGGTGGCTTGTACCCGCTGCCGGACAAACAAAGTTTGTATTATTATTTTGACTATGGCGATAGCTGGCTGTTCAAAATCAGCAAAACCCGAAAAGCTGAGCATGAACCGCTGCAGGGTGTGGAATACCCGAGATTGATTGAGGAAACCGGAATAAAGCCGGAACAATATCCAGCGTATGACGAGGATGACGAATAAATAGCGGCAAGAGTATCCATCCTGTCCTGATTTTCATCCTGCCGCATCTTCATCTGGTCAATATGCCCTTGACGCACACGGTCAAAGCCCGCAGTGTTTTCGATGGATATTGCAAAGGCACACGATTTCCGGGCCAATTCGGCATTCAATTTCGCGGCTGAGCTGTCGCCCCCCTTCAGGCATCCATGACACCCGCCAACCCGCTTCATTCTGTTCACACTTACCTGCAATCGCTGCAAAACGAGCTGCAGCCGGGCGATGCCACCGAGCATACCCACCGCAGCGCGCTAAAAACCTTGATCGAATCTGCCGCACCCGGCGTACTGGCCACCAACGAGCCTAAAACGCTTGAGCGCGAAAACAAACCTGATTACCTGGTGCGCAAGGCGACCGCAGTGGTCG
Source organism: uncultured beta proteobacterium (assembly GCA_903873485.1). GTDB lineage: Bacteria > Pseudomonadota > Gammaproteobacteria > Burkholderiales > Burkholderiaceae_C > Rhodoferax. Next base: position 29,876 of record CAIQOO010000109.1, read on the forward strand.
GCTTTGTGGAGGCCAAAGACCTTGGCATCGACCTCAAGGCCACGCTGAAAACCGCGCAGCTCAAACGCTATCTCGAAGCGCTGCCGAACCTGCTGCTGACCAATTATCTGGACTTCATCTGGTTTGTCGGCGGAGAAAAGCGCCTGGAGATCAGCATCGGCACGCTCAGCGGGCTGCGCATTGCACCCGCCAAGGAAGCCCCGGCGCGCTGGGATGAACTGGTTGCCAGCTTTCTGGCCGAAGTCACGCCCACGGTGACCAGCCCGCAGCAACTGGCAAAAAACCTGGCCGGGCAAACCCGGCTGCTGCGCGATTTGACGCTGGAGCTGCTGACCGCCGGCGACCCTGACTTGCAAGAGCAAGACCAGAGTTTTCGCGCGCTGCTGGTGCCCGACCTGAAACCCGCCGAGTTTGCCGACATGTACGCGCAAACCGCCGCTTACGGCCTGTTTACCGCCCGTGTATTTGCGTTTACTGCGCTGTATGGCAGCACTGCCGAGTCCCTGCCAGACAGCCTGAAACAAGACGATGCCTTCAGCCTGGAGCAAGCAGCCTACCTGATTCCCAAAGCCAACCCGTTTTTGCGGCAGTTTTTTCAACACGTTGCCAGTCCCAACCTGAACCCGCAACTGCGCTGGCTGGTCGAGCAGATTGCCAGCAGCTTGCGCTACGCCGACATGGACAAGGTGCTGCACCGGCAAAGCAGCAAGGCCGGTTTTGAAGACCCGGTGTTCCATTTTTACGAGACCTTTCTGGCCGAATACGACCGCAGCCTGCGCGACTCGCGTGGGGTTTACTACTCGCCCGAACCGGTGGTCGATTACATTGTGCGCGGGGTGGACGCCCTGCTGGTCAAGCACTTCTGCCTGGCTCAGGGGCTGGCTGACCCGAGTGCGCTGGTACTCGACCCGGCTACTGGCACTGCCACATTTTTGCGCCGGGTGATTGCCCTGATTCACCAGCGGGTGCAAGACCAAGGCATGGGCGGGGCCTGGCAGGGGTATGTGCGTGAGCAATTGTTGCCGCGCATTTTTGGCTTTGAGCTGATGATGGCCCCCTACACCGTGGCGCACCTCAAGCTGGCGCTGCAATTGCAGGAGCAGGGTTTTGAATTTGCGCCGGGCGAGCGTCTGCACGTCTATCTGACCAACACGCTCGACCAGTTGCATCAGCAAACCAAAGCCATGCTGGGCCAGTGGATTGCCCGCGAAAACGAGGGAGCCGAAAAGATCAAGCGCGATCAGCCCGTGGTGGTGGTGCTGGGCAACCCGCCATATTCGGGCGAATCGCGCAACACCAGCCGCTGGATCATGGCGTTGCTGCAAAGCTACAAGGTTGAGCCTGAAGGCGGTCCGCTGAAGGAGCGCAACAGCAAGTGGCTCAATGACGACTACGTCAAGTTCATTCGGTTTGCACACGACCGCATTGCACGTACAGGGCATGGCATGGTGGCTTTCATCACCAACCACGGCTGGCTCGACAACCCGACCTTTCGCGGTATGCGAGCGCAGTTGATGGCCGAATTTGACGACATTTATGTGCTTGACCTGCATGGCAACAGCAAGAAAAAAGAGCGCACGCCGGTTGCATGGACAGCCCAGGGCGATGACAAGAACGTATTCGATATCGAGCAGGGTGTCAGCATCACCTTTCTGGTGAAACGCCCCAATGCCGGCGAGCACGCTGCCGTGCTGCTCGAAGAGCCGTTCGAGCTGACTGCCCCCGCAGCGGGCCACACAACGGCGCGCAACCGCGCCAAATTGCTGCGCGAGTCGCTTGAAGCGGACTACAACACCGGCGGATTGCGTCAACTGGCGGGCGGCAAAGTAACCCTGAAAGCACGCGTTCACCATGCCGAGCTATGGGGCAGCCGCGATTTCAAGTACGACTGGCTGAGAAACCATGACGTGTCGAACACCCCCTGGCAACTGCTGCAACCGGCCCTGCCGCAACTGCTGCTGGTGCCGCGCGACGAGACCGACGCAGCGGAATACCAGCGAGGCTGGAAAGTGACTGACATTTTTCCGGTCAATTCGGTAGGCATTTCAACCGCCCGTGACAGCCTGACGATTCACTTTACCAAAGCGGCACTCAATGCTTGCGCCGAAAAGTTTTCCCGGCTGCCAGCAGAAGAGGCACGTGAGCGTTTTGATCTTGGAAAAGATACCTGCGACTGGACGGTGCTTGGTGCGCAGCAGGATTTGAATAACTCGCGGCAGCCACCCCAAGTTGTAAAGGGTATGGACGCACCGGCAAAAGTTCCGCCGAAATCGCATTGGCAGCTTGACCCATCGTGCGTCATGCCCATTGCCTACCGGCCTTTTGATACGCGCTTTACCCACTACACCGGCAACAGCAAGGGTTTTCATTGCAGGGCGCGGGGCGAGGTCATGCGACACGTGGTCAATGATCCCGACAACCTGAGTTTGAGCACCACACGCTGTGTCGAAACAGGTGCGTTTACCCACGTTTTTGCAATCCGGGGCCTCACGACGCTGCATACCGTATCAGTCAAGGAGGGCAACTATGTATTTCCGTTGTGGCTGCACCCCGAGCAGGCCAAGCCGGCGCTGACCAGGTCAAATCCTGACGTGGCAACCAGGCCGAGTCCGCTCTCATCCGCCCCGCGCCACCCCAATTTGTCCCCGGCTTTTCTGGCCGCCTTGGCGCAAGCGCTGGATCGCTCCGCCACCCTGCCACACGGACTGCCTGAGGCGGTCACGCCCGAGGACGTGATGGCTTATGTCTATGCGGTGCTGCACGCGCCGAGTTACCGCAGCCGCTACGCTGGTTTTTTGAAGAGCGACTTCCCGCGCGTCCCTCTGGGCCGCTTCGCCGAAACCGTAACTTATATGAAAAAACAGCCTGTAGCCCAAGCTCAGCAAGCGCTACCAGCTATATTATTTGCAGCGTTGTGGGAAAAACTGGTCAGCCACGGCCAGCAGTTGATTGAACTGCACCTGCTGAAAAAAGTGCCCGCCAGCCTGCGCCCCAAGTTTGATGTGCCAGGCAACAACGAAGTCGAAAAACCCAGGTTTGAGCTTGGCAAAGGCAGTGCCAGCGGTCGTGTCTGGATCAACGCCACCCAGCGCTTTGACGGCGTGCCCGCCGACACCTGGCATTTCCGGGTGGGCGGCTACCAGGTCTGCGAAAAGTGGCTGAAAGACCGCAAAGGTCGCACGCTGGACTTTGCCGACATCGTTTATTACGGCAATGTGGTGGCCGCGCTGACCCGCACCCGCGAACTGATGCTGGAGATTGATGCGGTTGCCAATGGTCAACTGTGGCCGGTTTGATTCCCTGCATTCAGCGCGTGGCGAGTTATTGCAAAAAAACGGCCAGCCCGAGCCGCCGGCAAATCTCCAGCGTCGCGGCACTCTGGTTCATGCTGTAAAAATGCAGCCCCGGCGCACCACCGGCGCGCAGTTGCTCACATAAATTCGTCACCACATCGAGTCCAAAAGCCTTGATCGATGCGCTGTCGTCACCAAAAGCTTGCAGCCGCAGCCGGATCCAGCGCGGGATTTCGGCACCACAGGCATCGCTGAAACGCAGCAACTGGGTCGAGCCGAGAATTGGCATGATGCCGGGCACCACCGGCACTCTCACGCCCAGCGCATCGGCGTCTTGCAGAAACCTGAAATAGGCATCCGGGTTGTAAAAATACTGGGTGATGGCTGAATTGGCGCCGGCGCGCACCTTGGTGGCAAAGGCTTGCAGATCACTATCGGGCGAGCGTGCCTGCGGGTGCATCTCTGGGTAGGCGGCAACTTCAATGTGAAAGTGGTCACCGGTCTCGGCGCGAATGAACGCCACCAGATCGCTGGCGTATTGAAATTCACCGCCACTGCCATAACCACTGGGCAGGTCACCGCGCAAAGCCACCAGTCGTTTCACGCCCATCGCCTTGAGGGTGGCCAGTTGCTCGCGCACGCTGTTCCGGCTGGCACCGATGCAGGAAAAATGCGATGCCGCGCTGACCCCTTCATTCAAAATATCGCGCACGGTATTGAAAGTGCCTTCCTGCGTGGAGCCGCCAGCACCAAAGGTGACCGAGCAAAATTCCGGCTTGAGGGCGTACAACTGCTGGCGCACCAGCCGCAGTTTCTCCACACCTTCAGGGGTCTTTGGCGGAAAGAACTCGACGCTCAGGGAAAAACGGCTTGACTCGGTCATGGCGAGCTTTCTAAAAAACTGAATGGAGAACGGGTTTTCCTGACTGGCCCGAGGTGGTTTGGCAAGCTTTCAGGCGGCAGTTTTGCGAGCTGAAATGAAAAATTCGCGGTTGCCATCGCCGCCGGTGATCGGCGAATCAAACCAGTGCGTGACCACCAGGCCCAGCCCGGCGCAGGCATCGCGCAGACGCTGTTCGACCAACGCATACAGCGCCGCGTCCTTGACCAGCCCGCCCTTGCCAACCTGGCCGGGCTGCAGTTCAAACTGCGGCTTGACCAGCGTCAGCAGGCTGGCGCCGGGTTTCAGCAGCGGCACCACGGCCGGCAACACCAGGGTTTGCGAGATAAACGACAGGTCGGCCACGATCAGATCGAATTCAGGCAGCAGGGATGCGTCGGCTTGGGGCACGCTGCTCTCGGCATCCGCCCCGAAGTCTTCTGCCTGATTTTCATTTTCAAGGTCAAATTGGCCGCTAGCGCTTATGCTGTCTGCGTAAGCAGCTATTAAAATCGCAGCATCTAGGGTGCGTGCATTGCAGCCTTCGACACACAGCACACGCGGATCGGCACGCAAACTGGGGTGCAATTGGGCGCTGCCGACATCGACGCCGACAACGAAACTGGCACCGTGCCGCAGCAGGCAGTCGGTAAAGCCGCCGGTGGACTGGCCAACATCGAGGCACAACAGGCCAGCCACCAACAAGCCCACCTGTTGCAAGGCGGCTTCGAGCTTGAGGCCGCCGCGCGACACATAACGCGCCTCTGAGTCATCGAGCAGCCGAATCTGCGCCTCAAGGGGCACGTCGTCACCATTTTTGGCGATTTTTCGCCATGTCTCGCCTTGCAGCCACAACACGCCACCGGCAATCAGGCGCTGCGCCTGGGAGCGGGTGCTGGCAAGCTGGCGTTGCACCAGCAGTTGGTCAATCCGCATGCGGATCAGTAACGGTAACTGTCGGCCTTGTACGGGCCGGCCTTGTCAACGCCGATGTAGGCGGCCTGCTCGTCAGTGAGTTCGCTCAACATGGCGCCGACTTTTTTCAGATGCAGGCGTGCCACTTTTTCATCGAGCAGCTTGGGCAGCACATAGACCTTGCCTGACTTGTATTCTTTGGATTTGGTGAATAGCTCAATCTGGGCGATGGTCTGGTTGGCAAAACTTGAACTCATGACAAAGCTGGGGTGACCCGTGCCGCAACCCAGGTTCACCAGCCGGCCCTTGGCCAGCAGGATGATGCGTTTGGCGGGCTTTTTGCCCCTGGCCGGAAAGATCACATGATCCACCTGCGGCTTGATCTCTTCCCATTTGCACTTGGACAGCGAAGCGACGTCGATTTCATTGTCAAAGTGGCCAATGTTGCAGACGATGGCCTGGTCTTTCATGGCCTCCATGTGCTTGTAGGTGATGACGTTTTTGTTGCCGGTGCATGTGACGAAAATATCGCACTTGTCGGCAGCGTATTCCACCGTCACCACCTTGTAGCCTTCCATCGCCGCCTGCAAGGCGTTGATCGGGTCAATCTCGACCACCCAGACCTGCGCCGACAAGGCGCGCAGCGCCTGCGCCGAACCCTTGCCGACATCGCCGTAACCGACCACGCAGGCCACTTTGCCGGCAATCATCACATCGGTGGCGCGCTTGATGGCATCGACCAGCGATTCACGGCAGCCATACAGGTTGTCGAACTTGCTCTTGGTGACCGAGTCGTTGACGTTGATCGCGCGCAGCATCAGTTCGCCCTTGGCCGACATCTCGTTGAGGCGGTGCACGCCGGTGGTGGTTTCTTCGGTCACGCCAATGATGTTTTTCAGGCGGCGGCTGTACCAGGTCGGGTCTTGGGCCAGCTTGGCCTTGATGGCTGCATACAGGCAGGTTTCTTCTTCACTGGCGGGATGGTCCAGCAGACTGCTGTCTTTTTCGGCCCTGGTGCCCAGGTGCATCAGCAAGGTGGCGTCGCCGCCGTCGTCCAGAATCATGTTCGGGCCTTCAGCCGCCGTGCCTTTTTTGCCGCCAAATTCAAAAATGCGGTGCGTGTAGTCCCAATAATCGCTCAAGGATTCGCCCTTGTAGGCAAATACCGGCGTTCCTTGTGCCACCAAGGCCGCCGCCGCATGGTCTTGCGTCGAAAAAATATTGCACGATGCCCAGCGCACCTGCGCACCCAGCGCCTGCAGGGTTTCCACCAGCACGGCGGTCTGGATGGTCATGTGCAGGGAGCCGGTGATGCGTGCGCCAGCAAGTGGTTTAGCCTCGGAGAACTCTTCGCGAATCGCCATCAGACCCGGCATTTCAGTCTCGGCAATGTTGAGTTCCTTGCGGCCCCAGGCGGCAAGGCCGATATCGGCAATGATGTAGTCGGCGTTTTTTTCAGATGTTGGCACGGCACTCATGATTCACTCCAGCAGTTATGTATTGAATGAACACTGCGGTGACGACAAGCTGTAACTGAAACAGGCTCACCGCACACAATCAGTGGGTGAGCGCCGTTGAAATGCGCCGCCGACAAGCCTGCCAGCGGGTTCCGAGCCTCACGCGACACCTGAACTGCATGTTTTTGGTGCGCGCTGCAACGCTCCTCGGAATGGAAAAATTATAGAACAGGATGACTGACGGTTATTCCACACACCGGTTTCGACCTTTTTTGACCTCTGACCGGGCTTTCGTAGCAATTCAGTGACAAACTGGCAACATCGGTACGACAAGAGTGCAAAATACGCGCTGTGCCATAACATGATGACAACACCCAAAGGAACGCCCTTGAATACCAAGCACTTGCCCACTGAATCCGGCAAATCAATTGATGACCACCTGCTGCACACCATTGGTGTCGATCCTGCTCGCGCCTCGCAGAGCGATTTGATGCTGGCCGTAGCCCAGATGGCGCGCTCCCAATTGTCAGAACGCTGGGTCGAAACCCAGGCGCAAGAGCGCCAGCTCAAGGCCCGCCGGGTGGTCTATCTCTCCATGGAGTTCCTGATGGGACGCACCATGTCGAATGCGCTGGCGGCGCTTGACCTCACCCAAACGGCCGCAGAAGGCCTGGCGCAACATGCGCAAAAGCTCGAAGACATTGGCGAGCGTGAACACGACGCAGCACTGGGCAATGGCGGTCTGGGCCGTCTGGCCGCCTGTTTTCTGGACTCGATGGCCACACTCGGCCTGCCCTCCTGGGGGTATGGCATCCGCTACGAATACGGCATGTTTGCCCAGCACATTGCCAATGGCTCACAGCAGGAATATCCCGATTCCTGGCTGGTTGACGGAACGCCGTGGGAGTTTCCACGCGCAGACATCAGTTATCCGGTGCGCTTTGGCGGCTGGGTTGAGCGTCTTGATGGCCAGTCGTACTGGCGCAACTCGGGCGAAGTGACCGCCAAGGCCTACGACATGGTGGTGCCCGGCCACGGCACCCAAAAGGTCAGCACACTGCGCCTCTGGAAAGCGGTGGCACCGGCGCACTTTGACCTCGGTGCCTTCAACACCGGCGACTATGCGCGTGCCGCCAGCGCCAAAAACGAGTTCGAGAACATCTCGTGGGTGTTGTATCCCAACGACAGTACACCTGCCGGGCGCGAGTTGCGGCTCAAGCAGGAGTATTTTTTCGTGTCCGCCTCGATACAGGATCTGGTCAAGCGCCATCTGTCCGAGCATCCGTCGCTGGCTAACCTGGCCGACCATGTCGCGATTCACCTCAACGACACCCACCCGGCCATCGGTGTGGCTGAGCTGATGCGCATTTTGTGCGACGAACACGGCATGAGCTGGGCCGATGCCTGGCAGCTGTGCTGCAAGACCTTCTCTTATACCAACCACACCTTGATGCCAGAGGCGCTTGAAACCTGGCCGGTGAGCCTGATGCAGTATGTGCTGCCACGACACCTGGAAATCATCTATCGCATCAATAAGGAGTTTTTGGAATTTGCCGCCAAAAAACGGCCCAACGACAACCAGTTTCTGTCGCGGCTATCGCTGATTGATGAACACGGCGAACGCCGGGTGCGCATGGCACACCTGTCGATTGTCGGCAGCCACACCGTCAATGGTGTGTCAGCACTGCACTCCGACTTGCTGGTGGAAACCATTTTTGCCGACTTTGCCTACCTGTGGCCGGAGCGTTTCACCAACATGACCAATGGTGTCACGCCCAGGCGCTGGCTGGCGCAAGCCAATCCCGGGCTGGCCACGCTGCTCGACGAGACGCTCGGTTCCGGCTGGCGGCTCGACCTTGACCAGCTCAGGCGGCTCGATGCCAAGAAGTCCGACCCGGCATTCCAGCGGGCCTTCAGCGCCGTCAAACGCGCCAACAAGGTCAGACTGGCAGCAACCATTGCCAACAGCACCGGCATCGTGGTCAGCCCGGACAGCCTGTTTGATGTGCAGGTCAAGCGCATCCACGAGTACAAGCGCCAGTTGCTCAACGTGTTGCACGTGGTGTGGCGCTACCAGGCCATCCTGGCCGATCCGAAAGCCCAGTGGGTGCCGCGCACGGTCATTTTTGCCGGCAAGGCGGCTTCGAGCTACGTCAGCGCCAAGTCCATCATTCGCCTGATTCATGATGTCGGCCAGATCGTCAACAACGACCCGCGTATTGGCGACAAGCTCAAGATCGTTTTCATCCCGAATTACGGCGTATCGGTCGCCGAGGTCATCATGCCCGGTGCCGACTTGTCCGAACAGATTTCGACTGCCGGTACCGAAGCCTCGGGCACCGGCAACATGAAATTGGCGCTCAACGGCGCGCTGACCATTGGCACCGATGACGGCGCCAACATCGAAATCCGCCAGAATGTGGGCGATGACAACATCTTCATCTTTGGTCTCAAGACCCCCGAGGTCAAGGCGCTGCGCCAAAGTGGTTACCAGCCAATGCGCTTTTATGAGAAGCAGCCGGCGCTTAAAGCGGTGCTGGATGCCATTTCCGGAGGGCGTTTTTCGCCTGACGAACCGGCTCGTTACCGCCCCCTGATGGATTCGCTGCTGTGGGGTGGTGACCATTACCTGTTGCTGGCCGACTTTGAGTCCTATATCGCCGCCCAGTCCCGCGTCGATGCGCTGTACCGGCTACCCGCCCAGTGGTGCGAGCAATCGATCGCCAATGTGGCGGGGATGGGCGCATTTTCTTCTGACCGCACCATCGCCGAGTACGCCAAAACCATCTGGCATGTGGCTCCGGTAGTTGCCACACAATAAACTCGGTGCCTTTCTTCAACTGAAATTCTGACTGATATCTCATGTTACACACCCGCTACATCGAAATGATTTGCAACGCCAGCCACGGCGATCCGTTTGCAGTCCTTGGGCCGCATCTCAGTTCACCTGGTCACAGCTCAATCCGTTGCTTTTTGCCCGGAGCCGCCAAAGTAACCGTATTGGCCAGCAATGGAACAGCTTTGGGCGACCTTAGCCTGCGCCACATAGATGGCTTCTATGAGGACACGGTCAAGCAGCCGCCTGATGCGCCCTATCGCCTGCGGGTCAAATGGGAAAGCGGGCAAGAGGATACGTTTGACGACCCGTACCGCTTTCCGCTGGTGTTGGGTGAGATGGATGTCTGGTTGCTGGGCGAAGGCACCCATTTGCGTCCTTTTGAAGTATTGGGCGCACAGATCAGCACCATGCTGGGCGTTGCCGGTGTTCGTTTTGCGGTTTGGGCACCCAATGCGTCCCGTGTCAGCGTAGTTGGCGACTTCAACCTGTGGGACGGCAGGCGTCACCCGATGCGCCAGCGCCGCGAATGTGGTGTCTGGGAGCTGTTTTTGCCTGGTATCGGGCGTGGTGCCCGCTACAAATACGAGATTCGCAGTAACAGCGGTCATGTGCTGCCCCAGCATGCTGACCCCTATGCGCTGCAGTCCGAACTGCGCCCGGCCACGGCCAGTGTGGTGTGTGAACTCCCCGCCGTGCAGCCGCCGTCACATGAACGCCAACTGGCCAATGCGCTGAATGCACCGATCAGCATTTACGAGGTGCATCTGGGCTCCTGGCGACGCATCGTCGAGGATGGCAACCGCTGGCTGACGTGGGACGAAATGGCTGATACGCTGGTGCCTTATGTGCAGGAGATGGGTTTTACCCACATCGAACTCATGCCGGTCAGTGAATATCCGTTTGACGGCTCCTGGGGCTACCAGCCGATTGGTGTCTATGCACCCACTTCACGCTTTGGCGAGCCAGACGGCTTTGGGCGACTGGTGGCACGCTGCCACGCGGCCGGTATTGGCTTGATTCTGGATTGGGTGCCGGCGCATTTTCCAACCGACATACACGGACTGGCCAACTTCGATGGCACCCAGTTGTACGAATACGCTGACCCCAAGGAGGGGTTTCACAATGACTGGAACACCCTGATTTACAACATGGGCCGCACCGAGGTGCGCAACTTTCTGGTCGGCAATGCACTGTACTGGCTGGAACGCTTTGGTGTTGATGGCCTGCGCGTGGATGCCGTGGCCTCGATGCTGTACAAAGACTACAGCCGCAAGGAGGGTGAGTGGGTTCCGAATGCTTATGGTGGCCGCGAAAACCTCGATGCCATCGCATTTCTGAAGCGCATGAACGAAGTCGTTGGTGTCGAGCGCCCGCAAGCCATCACGCTGGCCGAGGAATCGACCGCCTACCCGGCGGTCTCGCGGCCAACTTTTGCCGGTGGCCTGGGTTTTCACTACAAGTGGAACATGGGCTGGATGCATGACACCCTGTCCTACATTTCACGCGACCCGATCTACCGGCAGCACCATCAGGGTGAGCTGACCTTTGGCTTGCTCTATGCGTTCAACGAAAACTTTGTGTTGCCAATCTCGCACGACGAAGTGGTGCATGGCAAGGGATCCTTGCTCAACAAGATGCCCGGAGACCGCTGGCAGCAAATGGGCAACATGCGGGTGTTCCTGAGCTATATGTTTGGTCATCCGGGCAAGAAGCTGCTGTTCATGGGTTGTGAATTTGCCCAGGAGCGCGAGTGGAACCACGATCACAGCCTGGACTGGCATTTACTGGAACAACCCGCCCACGCCGGCATCCAGCACCTGGTGCGCGACCTCAACCGGTTCTATCGGGCCACTCCGGCCCTTTATCAGCAAGACTTTGTGTCGGCCGGATTCGAGTGGATTGAACACAACGATACCCAAAGGTCCACCGTGAGCTTTGCACGGCGTGCGGCAGATGGCACTTTTGTGCTGGTGGTGTGCAACTTTACACCCAGTGTCTGGTACGACTACCGCATGGGCGTTCCACAGCCCGGCAAATACCGGGAAGTGCTCAACTCTGACTCCGAGTGTTACGGCGGCAGCAATGTCCGGGCCATCGTCGGCGATGTGACCGCCGACGACATCCACTGGAACGGCAGATCACAGTCGATTGTCCTGACATTGCCTCCTCTTGCCGCAGTTTTCATCGAATGGACGAACTGAGCGCAGCCACGCTTCAGATCGGGCGTCCATGGCCGTTGGGTGCCAGTTGTGATGGTCATGGGGTTAATTTTGCGGTCTTTTCTGCCAATGCACAGGCATTGGACTTGTGTTTGTTTGATGCCAGCGGTATCAACGAACTGGCGCGACTGCGCCTGTTCGGCCACAGCGGGGATATCTGGCACGGCTATTTGCCAGGTGCCAGGCCAGGTCTGGTGTATGGTTTGCGGGCACACGGGCCATGGCGACCGGACCGGGGACTCCGCTTTGATTCATCAAAGCTGCTGCTAGACCCTTACACCCGCGAAATCGTCGGGGAATTTATTTGGCGAGATGAACATTTCGCGTCAGATCGACAAAACCCGCGCCACCTGGAAACCCATGACAATGCCCGACTGGCACTCAAGGCACGCGTCACCGACGACCATTTCGACTGGGGTGATGACCAGGCGCCGGGAACACCGCTGGCATCCTCCATCATTTACGAATGCCACGTCAAGGGGTTCAGCAACCGCAATCCGCTGGTCCCGCGCGAGTTGCGTGGCACCTTTGCCGGCTTGGGGCATACCGCATCCGTCAATTACCTGAAGCTTTTGGGCGTCACTGCGGTCAGCCTGCTGCCGGTGCATTACTGCATCAGCGAAGAACGGCTGATTGGCATGGGACTGAGCAATTACTGGGGTTACAACTCGATTGCTTTTTTCTGCATTAATCCGCGCCTGTGTAGCGGCCAAGGCGGCATTTCACCCCGCAATGAGTTTCGCAGCATGGTGCGTGCGATGCATGAAGCCGGACTGGAGGTACTGCTCGATGTGGTCTATAACCACACGGCAGAGGCGGATCAGTCAGGTCCCACCATCAGTTTTCGCGGGCTCGACAACGCCAGTTACTACCGGTTGACACCCAACGACTTGAGTCGTTACGAAAACTTCAGTGGCTGTGGCAACACGTTTGACGTGCAACAACCCAGAGTCCTGCAATTGGTGATGGACAGCCTGCGCTACTGGGTCAGCGAGATGCATGTTGACGGTTTTCGCTTCGACCTGGCCGTGGTGCTGGGCCGTACCGATTTCGGTTTTACCTCGCAGGCGGCTTTTTTTGCTGCCGTCGCGCAAGACCCGGTGCTGTGTCGCGTCAAGATGATTGCCGAGCCATGGGATATCGGACCTGGCGGTTACCAGGTCGGCCAGTTTCCACGTGACTGGCCAGAATGGAACGACAAGTTCCGCGATACGGTGCGACGCTTTTGGGTCCAAAGCGCGGCATCACCAAAGTCCGCAACCGAGTCTGGCACCCGGGGCGACTTTGCCATGCGTCTGTGCGGTTCCTCTGACCTGTACCAGGCACGCCGGCGTTCGCCGGCTGAATCACTCAATTACGTGATTTCACACGACGGCTTCACACTGCGTGACCTGCTGAGCTACAACCAGCGCAACAACCTCGCCAATGGCGAGGACAACCGGGACGGAACCGGCAACAACTTCAGCTTCAATTGTGGCATTGAAGGCCCGACTGACGCGCCAACGGTCAACCGCATGCGCGCCAGACTGCAGCGCGCCTTGCTCACCACGTTGATGCTGGCACAAGGCACCCCCATGCTGTGTGCCGGCGACGAGTTGGGCCATACCCAGGACGGCAACAACAACCCCTACTGCCAGGACAGCCCAATGACTTGGATCAATTGGGACAATGTTGACACAGACTTGCTGGCTTTTACCCAATACCTGATTTCCCTGCGCCACCAACTGCGTCCCTTTGCCAACCACTGGTACAGCGGCGCGGCCGATGCAGATGGCAACTATGACCTGTCATGGTGGAATGCGGACGGCAGCGCACTTCAGGGAGATGCTTGGCACCAGCCCCTGCAACGCGCGCTGGGCTGCCTCATTGGTAAACCCGGTCGATCCAAATCACCGCTGCTGCTGCTGATCAACAGCGGTGCCAGTCCCGAGACGTTTGCCTTGCCGCGAGGCCAATGGCAAGCGCTGCTTGACACCAGTCATCCACGCGGGCTGGCTGTCTGGCGGGCGGCTGGCGCTACACCCGTGCCAGTGGTCGCACACAGCCTTTTGCTGCTGCAGCAAATCACGACGCGCCCTTATCAGAAAAGTTGAATGTGCTGCTTGCCAACAAGCGGTTGAAATGCCTCAATTAACAACCATGCCCGAAGGGGCATGGTAAATTGTCAATGCGCGTTCACACAAGTCGGTGAGGTGTCGCTCCTGCCACTTTCCGCCGTGATCCGGGCCATTTGCTGCGTCACCAGGGGATCGATCCAGTCCCAGACAAAACGCCAGATCCAGCAGCCCTCGGTGGTGCCCGGAACATTCATGCGATGTGTGCCATCAAGACCCAGGATATCCTGCAACTGGCACAGCGATATGCAGGCCACCGACATCGCGCCAGCGCGCAACATGGCCCAGTGCAGATCGGTGCCGTCGGTTTTCAGGTGGTGCTTGGTGAACGCTCGTTCATGTGCGCTGCAAGTGGCCCACCATCCATTGACCGTGTCGTTGTCGTGCGTGCCGGTATAGACCACCGTGTTGGATTCATAGTTTTCTGGCAGAAAAACATGGCTTTCATCGCCTGAAAATGCAAACTGAAGCACCTTCATCCCTGGAAACCCGGTACGCTCGCGCAAGGCAGTGACTTCGGGCGTGATGATGCCGAGGTCTTCTGCAATGATGGGTAGGTCGCCCAACGCCTGCACCAGCGCGGCAAACAGGTCATCGCCTGGCCCGGGCTGCCAGCGGCCACATGCTGCCGTTGGCTCATTTGCCGGAATTTCCCAGTAGTCAACAAAACCTCGAAAATGATCAATTCTGATGATGTCTGCGAGCATCAACTGGCGCCGCACCCGCTCGATCCACCATTGGTAGCCATCTTGTTTCATGGCAGCCCAGTTGTAGAGCGGGTTGCCCCAGCGCTGCCCGGAGGCAGAAAAGAAATCAGGTGGCACGCCAGCTACCACAGTCGGCAAACCCGCCTCATCAAGCACATACAAGTCTGGCCTGGCCCAGCAATCGGCGCTGTGATGTGCGACAAAAATGGGCAGGTCACCCACCAGCAGCACTTGTTTCTGATGGGCATAAGTTTTGATGGCCTGCCACTGCATGTCAAACTGCCACTGCACAAAGCACCAAAAATCAATCTCTGACGCATGTTCCAGGCGCGCCTTGACCATTGCCATGTGTTCGCGCCGCGCCAGTTCTGTCGGCCATTCTGGCCAGATGGCAGGAGCGTATTGCTTGTCCAATGCCATGAACAGGGTGTAGTCATCCAGCCAGGCCTGTTGCGACTGCGCCCAATCGTAGAGCGCCTGTTGTTGGGCCGGTTGGCTGTGCCTGATAAATCCGGCAAACGCCTCGCGCAGCTTTTGCATGCGCCAGGGCACCACGTCCGGGTAGTTCACATGCAAGGCATCAAACTCGGCGCGCAAACTGTCAGCATCGATCCAGCCCTGCTCTACCATCGGCTCAAACGCTAATAGGCATGGATTGCCCGCAAATGCCGAGCTACCCATATAAGGCGAATAGCCAGAGCCTACCGGTCCCAGTGGCAGCGTTTGCCATAGTGTTTGCCCAGCCGAGTGCAGCCAATCGACAAATAGGAAAGCATTGGGGCCAAAGTCACCAGACCCGTGTGGACCGGGCAAGGACGTTGGATGCAACACCACTCCAGCGCGACGCTGCAGCAACAAAGGATTGGCCATAAATAAAATGCTCCTAGTGCATGGAAGAGACCGCCACCATGGCAACCTCAATTATGAGATGAATCATGGGCAAAGCTTGCGATACAAATCCACATATTGTGCAGCGGCCTTGTCCCAGCCCATCGGCTGCTTCATGGCGTGCGCACGAACCGCCAGCCAATCGGGCTGGCGCGCATACAGTGCAAAGGCCCGGCACACGGCACGCAGCAATCCTTGCGCATCAAACCGATGAAAGACAAAGCCATTGGCAGTTTTATTGGCCAGGTCTTCAAGTGAACAATCGACCACGGTGTCTGCCAGACCGCCGACATGGTGCACCAGAGGAAGGCTGCCATATTTCAAGCCATACATCTGCGTCAGACCACAGGGTTCAAAGCTCGATGGCACCAGCGTCACATCAGTGGCCGCAAAAATCTGGTGCGCAAAATTTTCGTCATACCCAATATGAACCGAAACCGTCAGCGGGTTCGCTGCCGCACGTTGGCGGAATGCGTTTTCCATTCCCAGATCACCCTCGCCCATCATCACCAACTGGCCACCGCGGGCGAGCAATTGATCAAGAACCTTCAGCACCAAATGCAAGCCTTTTTGCTCGGTGATGCGGCTGACAATCCCGAACAGGGGGGCATCGTTTTGCACCGCCAGGCCAAGCCGGTGCTGCAACTCGGCTTTGCAGCGCAGTTTGCCGGCCGGTTTGTCGGCATCAAACGGGTGAATAATGGCGGGGTCCCGTGCCGGGTCCCAGACCGTTTCATCGACGCCATTGAGAATGCCGGTCAGCACATTGGCACGCAAGCGCAGCAACCCGTCCATCCCGTAGCCTTGTTCCCGGGTCTGAATTTCAAGAGCGTAGGTAGGACTCACCGTGGTGATATGGTCGGAAAAAAACAGGCCGGCCTTCATGAACGACATCTGGCTATGAAACTCCAGCCCGTCAACAGAAAATGCACTTGACGGCAGACCCAACTCGAAAAAATGCCGCGATGCAAAAAGGCCGTCATAAGCCAGGTTATGCACGGTGTAAACATTGGCAACGCGGACGCGCTGCGCGGGTGAAAATGCCATGTAGGCAGATGCCAGCGCGGCATGCCAGTCATGGCTGTGCACCACGTGCGGTTGCCAATGCATGTCAAGTCCGCCAGCCAGCCGGGAAGCAACCCAGCCCAGCAAGGCAAAACGCCGGTAGTTGTCGGCAAAGGGTCGGTGCTGAATATCTTCGTAGGGCGATCCGGGCCGGTGATACAACAACGGCAGATCGATCACATAAGCCATCAGATTCAGACTGGCAAGGCGACCCAGTCGCACCACAAAGGGTTCCCCCCAGGGCGCCACCAATTCGGCCAGCACCGTGCTGCCGTGCAAATCAGTCATGATGGGTGCAAAGCCGGGAAGCAGCACGCGCGTATCGCAGCCGGCAGCGTTCAGGGCTGCCGGCAGAGCACCGGCCACGTCAGCCAGGCCCCCGGTTTTGATGAGCGGAAAAATTTCAGCGCTGACCTGCAAGACATTCATAAGCGGATGTACTGGTGGTTATTTCAGTTTGTCAATCATCTCACGGGTGATCAGCACCACGCCGCCTTCGGTGCGCTCAAAGCGCTGTGCGTCAAGTTCCGGATCTTCGCCCACCACCAAGCCTTCCGGAATATCGCAACCCCGGTCAATCACCACCTTGGTCAAGCGACAATTGCGATTGATGATGACGTCAGGCAACACCACCGCCTGGTCAACACGGCAGAATGAATGCACCCGCACTTCAGAGAAAAGCACGGAATGTGCCACATAAGAACCCGACACGATACAGCCGCCGGAAATAAGCGTATTGACAGTCACCCCGTTCTGACCAAAGGTGTCTGGCACAAATTTGGCTGGCGGCAACTGACGCTGATAAGTCCAGATCGGCCATTCGACATCGTAAATATCGAGTTCCGGCACGGTCGATGCAAGGTCCAGATTGGCCGACCAGAAAGCGTCGATGGTGCCCACATCGCGCCAATAGGGTGCCGCATCCTCCACCCTGGAGACACACGACAGGCCAAAAGGATGGGCCAGCGCATGGCCATCGGCAACCGCTTTAGGGATCACGTTTTTGCCAAAATCATGTTCTGAATCGGGGTTCGCCAAGTCGTCTTCGAGCAACTTGTAAAGGTAATTGGCATTGAACACATAGATACCCATGCTCGCCAGTGAAACCGCATCGTTGCCAGGCATGGCCGGCGGGTCAACCGGTTTTTCGACAAATGCCGTGATGTTGCGATCGGCATCCACCGCCATCACGCCAAAAGCCGAAGCCTCGGCGCGCGGTACCTCGATGCAGCCCACCGTGCAACCGGCACCGCGAACGACGTGGTCCTTGATCATGATCGAGTAGTCCATTTTGTAAACATGGTCTCCCGCCAAAATCACGATGTACTCCGGGTGGCTGGATTGAATGATGTCCATGTTCTGAAAAATGGCATCCGCCGTGCCCCGATACCAGTGCTCTTCACCAGCACGCTGTTGTGCCGGCAGCATATCCACCATTTCATTGAGTTCGGCACGCAGAAAATTCCAGCCGCGCTGCAAGTGGCGCATCAGCGAGTGCGACTTGTACTGGGTCACCACCGCCATGCGGCGAATGCCTGAATTCAGGCAATTGGACAAGGCAAAGTCAACAATCCGGAACTTGCCACCAAAATAAACCGCCGGTTTTGCGCGGCTGTCTGTCAATTGCTTGAGCCGGCTGCCACGGCCACCCGCCAGCACCAGTGCCACGGTATGCCGCACCAATTGATGGGTTGTAGGGATTTTGTCAGTATTCATTTTTGTCTCCTGGTCTCGATTATTCTTGCAGCGGTGTGCACCGACTGCGCGCGCGTTGCGCCATGTTCGGTTCAGGTGGCCACGCTGGGGCCATCCATGCCGGTATGTCGGGCGATGCCGGCCACCTGGTCAGCCAGCGTGGCCAGATCTTGCAGCGCCTGCTGCACCGGCACATCCTGCAAGGCCGGATTGGCTTCATAGCGCTCCAGATACAGGCGCAGGGTTGCACCTTCGGTGCCGGTCCCCGACAGGCGAAAAATCACCCGTGCACCGTCATCAAAAATAAGCCTGATGCCCTGCGCTTTCGAGATCGAGCCATCAACCGGATCAGCATAGGCAAAATCATCGGCCAGGGTCACGTGACGTGCGCCAAATTGCTGCCCTGGCAAACCTGGCAGGGCAGCGCGCAAACCCGCCATCAAGGCGTTGGCAGCATCAACTGCAACACCTTCGTAATCATGCCGGGTGTAGTAGTTGCGGCCATACGCAGCCCAGTGCTCGCGCACCAGCGACTCAACCGAGCGGCCGGTGGCACCTTGCAAACTCATCCAGAAAAGAATCGCCCACAAGCCGTCTTTTTCGCGCACATGGCTGGAACCGGTGCCGTAGCTTTCTTCGCCGCACAGGGTGACCCGACCAGCATCGAGCAAATTGCCAAAGAATTTCCAGCCGGTGGGGGTCTCAAAACACGCAATGCCCAGTTTTTTGGCCACCCGATCAACTGCCGCCGAGGTGGGCATGGAGCGCGCCACACCCAGCAAGCCGTCCTTGTAGCCCGGCACCAGGCGGGCATGGGCGGTCATCAGCGCCAGGCTGTCTGACGGGGTCACGACAAAGTTGCGCCCCACCACCATGTTGCGGTCGGCATCGCCGTCCATGGCAGCGCCAAAGTCCGGTGCGTCAGGTTGCGCCATGTGGGCGATCAAGTCCTCGGCATTGACCGGATTGGGGTCGGGGTGCAAACCGCCAAAGTCTTCCAGCGGTTCGGCATTGACCACCGTGCCCGCCGGCGCGCCCAGTTCGCCCTCCAGAATCGCCTTGGCATACGGGCCACCGACGGCACACATGGCATCGACTCGCATGCTGAAGCCGCGCGCAAACATGCCACGCAGCAGGTCAAAGTCAAACAGTTCCCGCATCACGGCGGCATAGTCCGCCACCGGATCAATCACCTCCACCTCCATCTGCTCGACCGACTGCACCCCGAGCGTGTCGATGGCGATGTCTGGTGCATCGCTGGCGCACACCTGACTCACCGTCAGGGTGCGGGCATAAACCGCCTCGGTCAGGGTTTCGGTGGCCGGACCGCCATTGCTGGCGTTGTATTTGATGCCGAAGTCGCCGTCCGGGCCTCCCGGGTTGTGACTGGCCGACAGCACAATGCCGCCAAATGCCTGCCGCCTGCGAATCACCGCACTGACAGCCGGTGTCGATAAAATGCCGCCTCGGCCCAGCAGCACCCGCTGCACCCCGCTGGCAGACGCCAGCTTCAAAATGGTCTGCACCGCCACCCGGTTGTGGTAGCGGCCATCACCGCCGAGCACCAGAGTCTGGCCGCGCAGGCCGTGCCCGTCGGCACCCGATGCATTGAGCACATCGAGCAGCGACTGAACGAAGTTCTCAAGGTACATCGGCTGCATGAACACAGTGACTTTCTTGCGTAAGCCGGATGTGCCCGGGCGTTGACCGGTAAATGGTGTTGTGGGTAGGGTTTGAATGCTCATGATGGTGGCTGCCTTTTGCGACTTTGACGGGTTTGACGGGTTTGACGGGTTTGAATTTAGCACCAAATGCCCGTCTAAAACCGGCAATCCATGCCGATTAAAATGCGCAATGTTGATGTAGCTCAATATAACGCATGTGCCCGGCCTGCGCCGATGACCCGCCGAAAAGACTGCACCACATTCCCCAAAGACCAAAGAACCCCCGTGACCTACGCTTTTGAAACCCGCCGCCGCCGCACCTTTGCCATCATTTCCCACCCGGATGCGGGTAAAACCACGCTCACCGAAAAATTGCTGCTGTTTTCAGGCGCGATCCAGATTGCCGGCTCGGTCAAGGCGCGCAAGGCCACGCGCCATGCCACCAGCGACTGGATGGAGATCGAAAAGCAGCGCGGCATTTCGGTCGCCAGCTCGGTCATGCAGATGGTCTATCGCGACCATGTCATCAACCTGCTTGATACCCCCGGCCACAAGGACTTCAGCGAGGACACCTACCGGGTGCTGACAGCGGTCGATTCGGCGCTGATGGTGATTGATGCGGCCAACGGGGTCGAGTCACAAACCCGTCGCCTGATTGAGGTGTGCCGCCAGCGCAACACACCGATCATCACCTTCATCAACAAGATGGATCGCGAGGTGCGCGACCCGCTCGACATCCTTGACGAGGTCGAGCGCGAACTCGGCATGCCCTGCGTGCCGATGACATGGCCGGTGGGCCAAGGCAAGAGCTTTGGCGGCATCATCAACCTGCGCACCCGTGGCATGACGGTGTTCGAGGCCGGCAGCGAACGCCGCCCGCAGGACTTTGAGACGATACCGCTAACTGACACCAGCGCACTGACCAAGCGCTTTGGCTTTGAAATTGACACGGCATTTGAGAGCATGGAACTGGCCACCGGTGCCTCGCCCAGCTTTGACCGCGAAGCTTTTCTGGCAGGCCGGCAAACCCCGGTGTTCTTTGGCTCGGGCGTCAACAACTTCGGCGTCATGGAGGTGCTGGACGCGCTGATTGACCTGGCCCCCTCGCCGGGGCCGCGCACCAGTTCCTTTGTCGTCAACAAGCAGCCGGTTATCAAGCAGGTGCAGCCCGAAGACGATGCTTTCAGCGGGGTGGTGTTCAAGGTGCAGGCCAATATGGATGCCAACCACCGCGACCGCATCGCCTTTGTCCGCATCGCCTCGGGCAAGTACACGCCGGGCATGAAACTCAAGGTCATGCGCACGGCCAAGGAACTGCGCCCGACCAGCGTCGTGACTTTCATGAGCCAGCGCCGCGAGGCGGTTGAAGAAGCTTACGCCGGCGACATCGTCGGCTTTACCACCCACGGCGGGGTGCAGCTTGGCGACACCATCACCGACGGTTCGGTCAATCTGCTGTTTACCGGCCTGCCGTTTTTTGCCCCCGAGCTGTTCATGACCGTGGTGCTGAAGAACCCCTTGCGCACCAAACAGTTGCAGCAGGGCCTGGCGCAATTGGGCGAAGAAGGCGCGATCCAGGTGTTTCGGCCCGAGATAGGCGGCAACATGCTGCTTGGTGCCGTCGGCCAATTGCAGTTTGAAGTGGTACAGCACCGCCTGAAAGGCGAATACGATGCCGACATCCGGCTCGAAGGCAGTCAGTACACCGGCGCCCGCTGGATCACCGCCGACTCAGCCACTGAGCTGAAAGACTTTGTTCACGCCTACCCGCAGCGCATGGCGCGCGATGCCGCCGACACATTAGCCTATTTGTGCACCAGCCCCTATGACGTGCGGCTGGCGCAAGAGCGTTTCCCCAAAATCCACTTTCACCCGCTGCGTGAACACGCCGGGCTGGCGCTGCAAAGTGCCAGTTGACAACACAGGCCAGATGCTGGCGCTGTCGCAATGGCCGGTTCAGGCACGTCGCCAGATCATCGGCGTCTTCACCGACATTGACGACACGCTGACCACCCATCAAGCCATCACGCCCGATGCCTTGCAGGCACTGGCCGACCTGAAAGCCGCCGGGCTGGCGGTGATTCCGATCACCGGGCGACCGGTGGGCTGGTGTGCGCCGCACGCGCAGGGCGATGCCGGGCGGGGTCTGCCGGCCTGGTCGGTCGATGCCCTGGTGGCCGAAAACGGCGGCGTTGCCTTTGTCCCTGAAAATAATGGTCAAAATGGCCTCAAGCCCTTATGGGACAAGCGCTGTCAGCTATTAAAAACATACTATTTGGATGCTGCCACCCGTGCTGCCAGCCAACTGAAAATGCAGCAAGTGGCGCAGCGCATCCTGCAGCAGGTGCCCGGTGCCACCCTGTCGCGCGACTCGGCAGGCCGCGAGACCGACATCGCCATCGATTACAGCGAACATGTCCACCTGCCGCCCAGCTTGGTGGCGCAGGTGCTGGCGATCATGCAGTCCGAGGGCATGCAAGCCAGCGTCAGCAGCATCCACATCAACGGCTGGTACAGCAACTACAACAAGCTCGAAGCGGCGCGCTGGATGGTGCGCAGCCTGTTTGGCCGCCAGTTCGATGACGAGATCGACCGCTGGGCCTATGTCGGCGACTCCACCAACGACCAATTGATGTTTGCCCACTTTGCCCACAGCTTTGGTGTGGCAAACATTCGCCGCTTTGCCGCTGAACTGGTGCACTGGCCACGTTACGTCACGCAAAGCGAGCGCGGCGCCGGTTTTGCCGAGGTCGCTCAGGCAATTCTGGCGGCCCGCACGGCGTGAGCACCAGCACCCGCCATGGCACGGCTTCGGTGGCAGCAGGCTCGCCACTGGGTTTGCTGAGCGTATTTGGCTCCACGCTGTTTCAGCTTTCGGGCATTTTCATGCTCAACCCCTTGCTGCTGCTGATGCTGAAAAAGGCCGATGTTTCCACCACCATAGCGGGTCTGTTTGCCGCCACCACCTGGCTGGGCATATTTGTCATCACCCCGTTTGCCTCGCAATTGACCCGCAAGATCGGGCGGCGACCCAGCATGTGGCTGGCATCAACCCTGCCGGTGGCCGCCACCATCGGTTTCCTGGCGACCGACGCACTGTCGGTCTGGTTTGCATTGGCGCTGTTGGCAGGCGTTGCAGGCGGACTGCGCTGGGTGCTGGCCGAAGCCTTTATTGCCGAATTTGCACCGCCTGACAGAACTGGCAGCTATATCGGAACCTACGCCACCCTGGTCGGCTTGACCTTTGTCATCGGCCCCAGCCTGCTGGCCTGGATTGGCACCGACAACCACCACGCCCTGTGGCTGGTCATGGTCTTGCTGTCGGTGGGCCTGGCCTGGACCGCGCTGATTCCCAAACAGCCGCCGGCGCATGACAGCCAGACCGCCCGCGTTGGCCTGCATGGCATGATGCAGACCGTTCTGGCACAGCCGGTGATCATGCTGGCAGGATTTGTCGGCGGCTTTTTTGAGCTTGGTCTGGCCTCCATCTTGCCCCTGTATGGCCTGTCATTGGGACTGAGCGCCAGCGCGGCGGCGTTGCTGGTGTCGGCCAGCGGGGCCGGTGGCACCCTGGCGGCGCTGCCCGCCGGGCTGTTGGCCGACCGGTTTTCGTCCCCCATCCAGGGGCGACGCAACATGATGATGGTGTTTGCCGCACTCATCTTGCTGTCCACCTGCGCCAGCCCCTGGGTGGGGCAGTTCGCCTGGCTGGTCTGGCCGATGGCCTGCATCTGGGGTGCCGCCGGTGGCGCCCTGTACACCCTGGCCATGATTGACATTGGTGCGCGCGAAAAAGGCATCACGCTGATCAACAGCACGGCCGTGCTGGTGCTCACCTACACGCTGGGCGGACTGGTGGCATCTGCCACATCCGGCATGTTGCTTGACTGGTCGGCTGACCTCGGGTTTCCGGCGCTGCTGATGGGTGTGGCCACGCTAGGCCTGGCGGCGCTGATCAGGCAGGCGCTGCGGGCTTGACAATGCTGGCTGCAGTGAAGCCATTTGCCAACGGAGGTATCCCCCATGTTTTTTGCAACTCACCTCGACACGGTCACACACGGCATTCAATTGGCGGTTGCGCCGGTATTTTTGCTGACGGCGGTAGCCGGCATGATTGGCACGGTGGCCGGCTGGCTGGCGCGCATCATTGACCGTGCCCGGCTACTTGAAGACCGCATTGATGCCAGCTCTGCCGACAACCCCATGACCTCGGCTTTCATTGAACTCGCCCAATTGCGTCAGCGCGGTGCCCTGGTCAATGCCTGCATTGCCTTGTTGACTTTTTGCGCAATTTTGATTGGCCTGACCATCGTTGCCCTGTTTCTGGGTGAAACCACCGAAATACAGATTTTTCGTCTGGTCACCATTCTTTTTTTGTCTGGCGTGGTGTTTTTTTTGCTGGCCCTGCTGGGCTTTCTGGCTGAAACCCTGATTGCGACACGCGTACTGAAGTTTCGACGCGCCACAAAGGCGGTCATTCGCTGACCGCGTTTGATGCCTCCGCCGCCTGGCAGGCCACCGCTGCAGCGCCCAAGTCTGGCATTGCCTTGTTTCTCGGTCCTGACCTTCGGGGTCAGGCTGCCGGTTTGGGTCAAAATGCGCCAAGCCTTCATCCATCCCATTTAATGCCGTCTGCTATGAACCAACCCGACGCCCGCTCTGGCACCGATACCCGGCAAATCGTCGGTGCCTGTCCGCATGATTGCCCCGACACCTGTTCGATGCTGACCACGGTGGAAAACGGCATCGCCATCAAGGTGCAGGGCAACCCGGCGCATCCGCATACCGATGGCGCGCTGTGCACCAAGGTGTCGCGCTACCCCGAGCGCACTTACCACCCCGAGCGCATCCTGCAGCCGCTCAGGCGCGTCGGCCCCAAGGGCGCGGGGCAGTTTGCGCCGGTAAGCTGGGATGCCGCGCTTGACGACATCGCCGCCCGCCTGTCGGCCATTGCCTGCCGCAGCCCGGAGTCCGCGCAGGCGATCCTGCCCTACAGCTACGCCGGCACCATGGGGCTGGTGCAGGGC
>CAIQOO010000110.1 GCA_903873485.1 uncultured beta proteobacterium
CAATCCCGATGAGGAAACCACTGACTGGAGAGCCGTGTGCGGGAAAACCGCACGCACGGTTCGGAGGGAGGGGAGGACGGTGTCCTTTCCTACCCCTATTTTATTAATATCTACATATTTATGAAAAGTTAATTTACTTATATTTTTTAATACAATTTATTTATTCTTTATGTATCTATGTCACGATAAGTCATCTATAAACGCGATTCAACCCACATGAAGTATTTTAAGACCTTTGATGATCTTTATAGCTCTGTTGTAACAACATTCAAGACGTATATGCAGGATGCCAGTCAAGTCTTATGTGTTATGAAAAAAATGCGTCAAGATTTCGCGATCACTGGGTGATTTTTGTTGTAGTCGGCAAGAAATTATTTATCTGAGAGTCTATATATGGCTTGTCCAGCGTGGTGTCATCGCAACTGACCGTACCCCCAGCCAAGTTGACCAGCCTTTTCGCCTCGTCAAACAAGTCCTTAGGTTCATACGACTCGCGCAACAGGAAACGATTGACGCTGTCATGCGAGATGTCCATCACTTCGGACAAGCGGGTACAACTACAGAATTTGGGTTCACTGAGCAAAAATCCCATATACATGGGCAAGGTGCATCGGGCAGTCGGTGGGCGGGTTAAAGTTCTCATGAGCTTCTAAATCAGAGCAAGTCCATCAATTTCAAGGGCTCTCAATAACACAATTTATGCGATTCATCAATGCGTAAGTCCTAACCTCTATGAAAATAGTTTTCACTGCCTTTACCGATGTCTTGATGATGGCCTTGCCTCCCTCAAACACAGCTTCACCAATCGTGCTGCCCGCCATGCCGCCCACCACACCACCGACAAACCCGCCAAGCACCACACCCACCGGCCCCAAAACCGCGCCAAGAGCCGCACCCTGAGTCATACCATAGCCCGCGCTGACCAGGCTGCCAACAGCGCTACATGTTGCCCGGCCTGCTTCATCAAGTGCTTCGTCACTGGTAATTTCACCCTTGGCAAACTTGTAGAGCACTTTGGCACCTTGCATGCCGCAACAGACCACATTGGCAATCTGTCCTGCCGGGGTGCCCTGCAATAACTTGCCGACCAAACCGTTTTTAACGGCCACCACAATCGCCCCTGACACAGCAACCTGAACGCCCACATGCGCGGTGTTTTCCAGGGAGCTTTCAAAAAACTCTTTCAAATCTTCGCTCGCAGGCGGGTTTTCTTCACCCTTTATCTTGTTCCAGACCCGGCGCGAGAGAATGCGGATACCCTGAAGCCCGGCTGTGATGCCTGCGCCAATCAGTGCCTGTTTGCCAATGGTTTTGGCGATGTTGATGCGGCTGACTTCATTCCATTCGTATTGCTTGGCTTCTGCGTTTTTTTGCGCCTGCTCCTGGTATTTCTTGGCCTCGGCATGGGTTAAAGGTTTGGATTGCACGCCGTCCATTTCAATCTTGTCGGTGGCACCATTGACATTGCCAATCTGATCCGCCGGAACCAGTTTTCTCTGCCCCCGGTAATCGCCTTTTTCAAACAGCTTTGAGGTCGATTCGGCATCTTGTCCATATTTGGACTGATAACGCCGAACCAGTTTTCCGCTGTCGTCGTAAATACCAATGTCCATTGAATTCTTGGCATAGCCTTCACCGGGAACAGGGTTCAGTACTCGGGCGCGCAGCGTGCTGCCTTGGCTGGCAGCGTCAAGATTGAAGGAGTCAACATGCGATTGTTCGGCCAGAAAGCCATGCAAATGCGGGGCTTGGCTGATGGCACCGTTGTTGTTGGTGATGACTTTGACCATGTCGATATTGGCCTGCTCCAATGTGGTGTCGATGACGGCTGCGTATTGCCCGACTTCCACATTGCCAGTCACACCGGCACCTTCTTCAATTTTGCTGGCCAGCCAGCTTTCCCGGCTTTTGCCCTTGTTGAGATGGCTATCAAGCGATTGCTTGGCATCGTTGGCGGCCTTGACGCTGGCAATAATTTCGATGGCAGTGGCCTGAAGTTCGGCGGCGTTTTTCCAGATGTCTGGGTATTTTTTAAATTCGTCAATCAGCCATTGGTCGATTGGCTGGGTATTTTTATGCTGTTCGTAAGACGTGACGAAACTGGTGATCAAGTGGCCAGTTTTTTCGGCATTTGCCTCGCCGTCAAAAACATCCTTGGCTAGGCGGTCGGCCTGCTGGTTCTGATATTCCTGATCGGTCAAGACTTCAAGGTCAAAGGCTTCGTGCTGAATTTGTGCGTTGTTCGCATTCATGATTGGTTTACCTGTTGAAAATGTTTAACTGTTTGCTGCTTGCTTGGGGTGTTTCTTCAACCCCGAAAATCTGTGCCGCGCTCATTGCGCCGCCAGATAAGCCTGAATTTCTCGACCCATCTCCGCCTGCAAGCCTTCCGGGCTGATGATGCGGATATTGGGTATCCAGTGGCGCACGGTTGGCAAAATCTGGTTGACGTGCGCCACCCTGGCTGAAACGATCATGCCGCCGTCTTCCAGCTCTTTTTCTATCACCTGGTTGGCGACCCATTTGCGCCGCCTGAAGTAGTTGGCAGCCGGGCCGGTGATCTTCAGCACGACTTCGAGCTTTTTCTCGTTGAGCCAGATGTCGTCTTCGTCTGCCAGCGTTTTGCCCACCGCCGGGTCGGCCTCAAAATGCACACCCGACACCTGCAAGCGGTCGATCTTGACCAGAGTGAAGGCCTTGAGCTTGTCGCCGTCCTTGGCGGCCAGATACCAGATGCCGTCGTGGTTGACCAGCTTGTAGGGTTCCAGGCCGGTGTAGCTTTTGCTGCCCTCTGGCTTTTCATAGCTGTAGCTGATTTTTTGCTGGCGCAGGATGGCTTGTTCAAGCTGCCTGAACAGGGTTTCCTTGCCCGCCAGGTCTTCGTAGTGGTGGCCTTTGACCAGCAGCGCGGTCTGCAGGCGGCTGTCAAAGATGTCACGCAAAAAATCGTTGGACAGCGAGGGGAACAGTTCGCGCACGCCGGCCAGGCTGGCAAACTGCTCGACATCGCTCAGGCTGAGCTGGCCCAGAAATTTGGTGTGCAGTTGGTAGCTGCCAGCCACTTTTTCCAGCGGCAAAAAAGCAAACCGATCATTCAGGTCGCGCTGGATGGTGCGCAGGTTGACATTGAACTCGGCGGCCAGCGCCTGCGGGTCAATTTTGTCGCCCTGGTTCAATTTGCGCAAAATATGCGCCAGCCGGTAGCCAAGCGAGTCGCGGTCGGTGGGGGTGGTGGTCATGCAGAGTTTTCAGGTGCCGGGGTGAATGGGCGCAAGATTAACCACGGCCCATGACAACTGGTGTCGTTTTTGACGTTTGGCAAAAAATAAATGGCTGATGTTCATGGCTTTGGACTTTGAACAAAATGACGATTGATTCGCTTGTTTTTAAAAATGTGTTTGAAATCAATGGGTTACAACAGGCCAATTTTCAGACATTGACAAAACCAAAAAAAATATACCTATATAAATCAATGTGTTACAAAAGATCAGCGAACCGACGGTTCATTTTGTTCAAAGTCCAACATGGCTGGTAGCCCGAATCTAGCCTGAATCCGAGATATTGACCATCACCCATTCGGGTGGCATTTGCGCAAAATTGACGTTTGGTTGATCTTTGTCAACAAAATTGTGACTGTCGGGCAATGACTACCGGCTTGCGTTTGGAAAAAACAGTTGTTCGCCGCCAATCTGGTAGCCGGCAATCACGCCCTGCCCGGCACCAGAGAGCAGCCAGTCAATGAACTTTTGCCCGTCTGCCGCCTTGACATGCGGGTGCTTGGCCGGGTTGACCAGCATTACGCCATATTGGTTGAACAGGCGCTTGTCGCCTTCGACCAGCACCGCCAGTTCGGCCCGGTTCTTGAAGTTGAGCCAGGTACCCCGGTCGGCCAGCAAATAGGCGTTGGCGCTGGCGGCCATGTTCAGCGCCGGGCCCATGCCGCAGCCGCAGGCTTTGTAGCCGCTGCCCATCTTGTCTGGCAGACCGGCCTGTTTCCAGTAACGCAACTCGGCCGCATGGGTGCCGCTTTTGTCGCCGCGCGAAATGAAGTCGCCGTTGGCAGCGGCGATTTTTTTCAGCGCTTCAACAATGTCGTGGCCGCTGGTTTTCAGCGGGTCGGCCTTTGGGCCAATCAGCACAAAGTCGTTGTACATCACATCAAATCGCTTGACGGCAAAGCCATCGGCCACCACTTTTTCTTCGGCTGCCAAATCATGCACAAACAACACGTCGGCATCACCCCGGCGGCCCATGTCAATCGCCTGGCCGGTGCCGACCGCCACCACTTTCACGTCGATGCCGCTGGCTTTTTTAAACGCCGGCAGCAAAGTGCCAAACAGACCCGACTGCTCGGTCGAAGTGGTCGAGGCCAGCACAATCGATTCGGCTGACGCGCTTGCCGCAAGACTGCCGATAGCTATAAAAGCAATAGCTGGAAGCGCTTTCTGCATAAGGGCTAGAGGCTTAAAAGGCATATAAGATTGAAAAAATGGCGGGAATTTCAGGGTATTCACGGAGTTTCTCCTTTGACAAAAAAATGGGCCGCCGGGTAATGCATTTGCAGCAGCGGCCCTTTAAAAAAATCAGCCACCGGCAGGTCGGCTTGCAGCCGCCCCTGCTCCAGATAAATCACCCGGCTGGCCAGGCGCTTGACCTGGCCGAGGTTGTGGCTGGCAAACACCAGCGTGGCGGCGCTGTTTTGGCGGGCAAATTCTTCAATCAGCGCCTCCACCTCGCGCTTGGCATGCGGGTCCAGGCTGGCGGTGGGTTCGTCCAGCAGCAACACCTGCGGCTCCAGCGCCCAGGCCCGCGCCAACGCCACCCGCTGTTGCTGGCCACCGGATAGCTTGCGCGCGTTGCGCCCGGCCAGGTCAAGCATCCCGACCCGCGCCAACGCTGCCAGCGCCCTGGGTTTGGCCTGGCTCCACGGCATGCCGCGCAGCCACAGGCCCAGCGCCACATTGGCTTGCACCGTCAGGCGCAGCAAATGCGGCCGCTGAAACAGCATCGCCTGGTGCGCCGCCGGGTCAACCACCATGTGCCCGGCAGTCGGCGCAATCAGCCCATGCAGCAAGCGCAACAGCGTGCTTTTGCCACAGCCGTTGGCGCCGACCAGGGCGACCCGTTCACCGGCCGCAATGCGCAAATCAAGCGCCGACAGCGCACGCACGCCGCGCCGGGCCGGGCCAAACTGCACATCAATGCGGGCCAGATCAAACAAGCCGTTCACTGACATGTGTGGATGCCCGCAGCGGCACCGCCGTGCTGGCAAGGGTCTCGTGCCACTCGCGCCAGCGGCTTATGCCGCCAATCAGCAAATTGAGCAGCAGCACGGCGGCCAGCAAGATCAGCCCCAGGCCCAAAGCCAGCGGCAAATCGCCTTTGCTGGTTTCCAGCGCAATCGCGGTGGTCATGACACGGGTGAAACCATCGATATTGCCACCCACAATCATCACCGCGCCGACTTCAGAAATGGCCCGGCCAAAGGATGCCAGCACCACGGTGAGCAAGGCGTAGCGTTCATCCCAGGCCAGCAGCAAGCTGCGCATCAGGGGCAAAGCACCAAGCGACTGCAATTGATCGCCGTGCAGATTCTGCGCATCTTCCACCACCTGGCGCGTCAGGGCGGTGACCACCGGCAGCACCAGCACGGTTTGCGCCAGCACCATCGCCTTGAAACTGAACAGCCAGCCCAGAAAGCCCAGCGGCCCGCTGCGCGACAGCAGCAGATAGACCACCAGCCCGACCACCACCGAGGGCACCGCCAGCAAGGTGTTGAGCAGCGTCAGCACGCCGACGCGCCCTGCAAAGCGCGCCACACCCAGCCAGGCCCCCAGCAGCAGACCGATGCTGCAGGCGATGGCGCAGGCGCTGGCGCTGACAAATAACGAACGTAGCACGATGCTGAGCAATCCGGCATCGAGCGAAGTGATCAATTGCAGCGCGGTGTTGGCGCTGGCCAGAAAAGTGGTCATGCAAGGGTGATGAAAAATTTTGCGCTATCGTAGCCACCCAATCCAATACTGGCGATATGAAACACCGTGCATAGGCTCCAATTTCACTACACCCTGTCGCGTGACAACAGCCCGGCGCAAGTGCGCAACCCGTTGATCGATTTGCTGCAGGCGGTCAGCAATCAAGGCTCGATCTCGGGCGGTGCCCGCGCGTTAAAGCTCAGCTACCGCCATGTCTGGGGTGAACTCAAGCGCTGGGAAGTGGAACTTGGCCACGAACTGTTGGTCTGGGAAAAAGGCCAGAGCGCCCGCCTGACCGAATTTGCCAGCAAGCTGATGTGGGCCGAGCGCCAAGCGCAGGCCCGGCTGGCCCCGCAAATTGAGGCCCTGCGAACCGAGCTGGAGCGCAGTTATGCGCTGGCGTTTGATGACAGCGTGCATGTGCTGACGCTTTATGCCAGCCATGATGAAGCCATTTCACGGCTGCGCGAGTACGCCCTGCGCGGGCCGCTGGAGTCCCAGCGCCTGCATCTGGATGTGCGCTTTACCGGCAGTGTCGATGCGATCCGGGCGCTTAACGAAGGCCGCTGCGTGCTGGCCGGCTTTCATACCTTGGAAGGGGCCGGGCGCAAAACCCGCAGCGAACGCAGCTACAAACCGCTGTTGCAACCGGGCCAGCACAAAATCATCGGCTTTGCCCGGCGCACCCAGGGGCTGATGGTGGCACCGGGCAATCCGCTGGCGCTGCAATCGCTGGCCGATGTGGCGGTACGCCAGGCCCGCTTTGCCAACCGGGCGCTGGGGTCCGGCACCCGGGTGGTGCTTGACGAACTGCTTGATCAGGCCGGGCTGACTGGCGCCGACATCGCCGGCTACGCCCGCCATGAGCCTTCACACACTGCCGTGGCGCAGGCAGTTGCCTCCAGCCAATGCGATGCCGGGCTGGGCATTGAAGCCGCCGCACACCAGGCCGGACTGGATTTTGTGCCGCTGGCCGAGGAGCGTTACCACCTGGTGTGCCTGAAGTCGGCGCTGGCGCAGCCGGGTGTGGCCAGTTTGCTGCAACTGCTGCGAACACCGCGCTGGCAACAAGGCATGCAGCAAATTCGTGGTTATGCTGCCAGCGACAGCGGGCAGGTGCTGTCGATGCGCCGGGTGTTGCCCTGGTGGGACTACCAGCACGACAAACACCACAAAAGCCCGGCCCTGGCCAAACTTTTGCCCAGCGACCAAGGGTAAGCCTATAAAAAAATATTCATGCCTGCCCCTAAAATTATTCACGCACTATTTATCCACCCAATCGATAAACTGCGTGCCGCTACCCGGATGACAACAGCCTTGTCAATCGGGCAAACGGTTTTATAACGGAGACAACATGCAAGCACTTCTCAAAGTATCAAATGCAATTGACGGGCTGAACCGCTGGATTGGCAAGTACATCATCTGGCTGATTCTTGCGTCAACCGTCATCAGCGCCATGAATGCAGTGGTGCGCAAGGCCTTCAATGTTGGCTCCAATGCTTTTCTGGAGGTGCAGTGGTATCTGTTTGCCGCCACCTTCCTGCTGGCTGCCGCCTTCACCTTGCTCAACGGCGAGCATGTCAAGATCGATGTGATCTACAGCCGCTTTCACAAGCGCACGCAGACCTGGATTGACATGTTCGGTTTTACGTTTTTTCTGCTGCCGTTTTGCAGCGCCATCATCTGGTTCAGCCTGCCGTTTTTCCTGAAAGGCTACGCCAGCGGCGAAATGTCGAGCAACGCCGGCGGCCTGATCCGCTGGCCGGTGTACGCCATGATGCCGCTGGGTTTTGGCCTGCTGTGGCTGCAAGGCGTGTCCGAGTTGATCAAGCGCGCAGCTTTCCTGCTGGGCTTGATTGAGGACCCGACTGAAAAGACGGTCGGCAAAACCGCCGAAGAAGAACTGGCCGAGGCCATCCAGAAACTGGCTGAAGAAAAAGCCGCACAAGCCAAAGCGGCCTGACAGCCTGGAGACAGACATGGAATTTATTACACACAACATTGCCCCCATCATGTTCATGGGGCTGATCGTCTTTTTGCTGATGGGTTTCCCGGTGGCGTTCAGCCTGGGCGCCTGCGGACTGTTTTTTGGCTTTGTCGGCGTTGAACTCGGGCTGCTGCCCGAAGCGCTGCTGCAGGCGCTGCCGCTGCGCATTTTTGGCATCATGCAAAACGACACGCTGCTGGCGATTCCGTTTTTTACGCTGATGGGGCTGATTCTGGAGCGCAGCGGCATGGCCGAAGACCTGCTTGACACCATCGGCCAATTGTTTGGCCCGCTGCGTGGCGGACTGGCGTTTGCGGTGATTTTTGTCGGCGCGCTGCTGGCGGCCACCACTGGCGTGGTCGCGGCTTCGGTGATCTCGATGGGGCTGATCTCGCTGCCCATCATGCTGCGTTACGGCTACGACCGGCGCCTTGCCTCGGGGGTGATTGCCGCCTCGGGCACGCTGGCGCAGATCATTCCACCGTCGCTGGTGCTGATCATCTTGGCGGACCAGTTGGGCCGCAGTGTGGGCGAGATGTACAAGGGGGCGTTTATTCCGGGTTTTGCCCTGACCGCCATGTATGTGGGCTACGTGGTGCTGATCACCTTTATTCGTCCGCAGTGGGTACCGGCCTTGCCGCCAGAGGCGCGCACCATCCGCGAAGACAATGGCAGCAGCGGCCTGCCCTCGCTGGGCATTTTGACGGTGCTGAGCACGGGTCTGGCGGTTTACCTGGGTCAGAATTACGCCAAGGTGCTGGGCTACCTCAAGGGCGAGGAAGTGCTCACGGCGCCCACTGATGAAACCATTGTGGTGTCCCTGTGTGCTGGGGTGGTCTTTGCGTTCATCATTGCGGTGATCAACAAGGTGACCCGCGCCGGTCTGTTGTCACGTATGGCCGAGCGGGTGACTTTTGTGCTGATTCCGCCGCTGCTGCTGATTTTCCTGGTGCTGGGCACCATCTTTCTGGGCGTGGCCACCCCCACTGAAGGCGGTGCCATGGGGGCTGTGGGCGCTTTTCTGATGGCCATGTCACGCAAGCGCCTGAGCCTGTCGCTGCTCAAGCAGGCGCTCACCTCCACCACCAAGCTGTCGAGCTTTGTGGTGTTCATCCTGGTGGGATCGACCGTATTCAGCCTGGTATTCCAGGGTGTCGATGGTTCCAGATGGGTCGAGCATCTGCTGACCTCGGTGCCGGGTGGGCAGTTGGGCTTTTTGATTGTGGTCAACCTTTTGATCTTCTTTTTGGCATTTTTCCTGGACTTCTTTGAGCTGGCCTTCATTGTGGTGCCGCTGCTAGCCCCGGTGGCTGAAAAAATCGGCATCGACTTGATCTGGTTCGGCGTACTGCTGGGGGTGAACATGCAAACCTCGTTCATGCACCCGCCATTTGGCTTTGCGCTGTTTTACCTGCGCAGTGTGGCACCCGCCCGTGCCTACACCGACCGGCTGACCAAAAAGCTGATCCAGCCGGTGACCACCATGCAGATCTACTGGGGCGCCATACCCTTTGTGATCATCCAGATCATCATGGTCGGCCTGATCATCGCCTTTCCGGGCATTGTGTCGAGCGGCCTGGACAAAAAAGAAGCGGTTGACCTGGACAAGATTGGTGCCGAGATGATGATCAACATGCCGGGTGCCGAGCCAGCAGCACCGCTGCCAGATCCAGCCGCTGACGCCTCAGCGCCAGGAGCCACGCCCGATGCCGGCACGGTACCAGCGCCAGGTGCCGCCGCCGACGCCGATCCGATGAAGGCGATGGAAGAAGCGATGAAGAAAAAGTAGCGTTGCTGGCACCCGGCTTGGCAGATCTTTTTGGCCGGGTGGCCAGGGCTGCTGCAAAGAATCAGACAACAAAAAAACCCCGCATTGCGGGGTTTTTCTTATAGTCTTGCCTAAACCAGATCAGAGCTTGCGGGTCGCCATGAACGAGTCAAACTTGGCTTCGGCAAAGCGGAACCACAACACCTGATCCCGCTGGAAGTTGCGGAAGTCGGCGTAAATTTTCTTCCACTCGGGGCTCTTGGCGTTGTTGGCTTCAAACACCGTCATGGCCGACTTGAACGAGGCTTCAAGCACATCATTGGGGAATGGCAGCACTTTGGTCTTGGCCGCAACCAGTTGCTTGAGCGCAATGGGGTTAAAGGCATCGTACTTGGCCAGCATGTCAGTGGCCGCCATGGCGCAGGCGGTCTCAAGAATCGCCTTGTTTTCTGCCGACAGGGCATCAAGCGCTTTCTGATTGACGAAGAAGTCAACTTCAGGGCCGCCTTCCCACCAGCCGGGGTAGTAGTAGAACGGCGCCACCTTGTTGAAGCCGAGTTTCTGGTCGTCATACGGACCGACCCATTCAGCCGCGTCGATGGTGCCTTTTTCCAGGGCCTGATACACCTCGCCACCCGGAATGCTTTGCGGCACCGCACCAATGCCTTGCATCACCTCGCCCACCAGGCCACCGCCCAGACGCATCTTCATGCCCTTGAAGTCGGCGACGGACTTGATTTCCTTGCGATACCAGCCACCCATCTGCACGCCCGTGTTGCCGCCAGCGAAGCTGACCATGCTGTAGGTGGCATACAGCTCATTCATCAGCTTGCGACCGTTGCCATGCATCATCCACGCCGTCATCTGGCGTGCATTCATGCCAAACGGAATCGCCGAGCCCAGCGCAAACGCCGGATTTTTGCCATAAAAATAGTAAGGCACGGTGTGGGTCATCTCAACCGTGCCGTTTTGCACACCATCTACCACGCCAAATGGCGGCACCAGCTCGCCCCCGGCATGCACCGAAATCTCAAGCTTGCCCCCTGACATGGCTTTGACGGCCTTGGCCATCACTTCGGCTGCGCCGTAAATGGTGTCGAGCGACTTCGGGAAGCTCGAAGCCAGACGCCAGCGCACGGCGGCCTGCGCATGCACTGCCGGTGCAACACCGG
Source organism: uncultured beta proteobacterium (assembly GCA_903873485.1). Taxonomy (GTDB): domain Bacteria; phylum Pseudomonadota; class Gammaproteobacteria; order Burkholderiales; family Burkholderiaceae_C; genus Rhodoferax. Next base: position 10,903 of record CAIQOO010000110.1, read on the forward strand.
CAGCCAAAACACCGGCAATGCCGGCATTTTTGATGATTGAACGACGATCCATTGATATTCTCCTAAGTTATAGATTGAGTAGCGTGCGGCACCCGCAGGTGCCGCCTTGACCGATAAGAGTCAACGCGAATTCTATTTACAGTGGCTTTGGAAAATACGCGGGTTTTCCCTTGCGGGGTCGGCGACCGTCAGGCCAAACCCCAGCCGGATGCCCGCTACCTCAATAAAACACCCTGTTTGCTGGCGTTTGGTGCCCGCTTGCATGGGTTGTCACAAACACGGTGAAAATATTTCAGGTCAGGCAAAAAACCGCTGGCGTATGGCGGCCTCAATGCCTGCTGCGTCCAGCCCCTGCCGGGCCAGCAACTTGACCGGGTCGCCATGTTCGATGAACTCGTCAGACAAACCGAGTTGCAGCACCGGCCGGACCAAACCCGCCGCCGCCAGTGCTTCAAGCACCGCGCTGCCAGCGCCACCCATCACGGCGCCCTCTTCCAGCGTCACCAGCGCCTCATGTTCAGCGGCCACCTGCAGCAGCAATTCGGTATCGAGCGGCTTGGCCCAGCGCATGTTGACCACCGTGGCATCGAGTTTTTGGGCTACATCGAGCGCCGGATAAAGCAGCGTGCCAAACACCAGCAGCGCCACCCGCTGGCCCGACCGGCGACGTTCGCCCTTGCCAAAAGGCAGCGCCTGCAAGCCGGGCTGCACCGCGATGCCGGCACCGTTGCCGCGCGGATAACGCACCGCCACCGGCGTGTTTTGGGCGTAGGCAGTGCACAGCAGTTGCCGACACTCGTTTTCATCGGCCGGACAGGCCAGGCTGAGGTTGGGAATGCAGCGCAGAAAAGGAATGTCGTAGGCCCCGGCATGGGTGGCACCATCGGCTCCGACCAAACCGGCGCGGTCCAGCGCAAACACCACCGGCAGGTTCTGGATTGCCACGTCGTGAATCAACTGGTCATAGGCACGCTGCAAAAAGGTCGAATAGATGGCAACCACCGGTTTCAGCCCCTCGCAGGCCAGACCGGCAGCAAAGGTCACCGCATGCTGCTCGGCAATACCGACATCAAAAAAACGACCGGGAAACAGCGTCTCAAACTCAACCATGCCAGAGCCTTCGCGCATCGCCGGGGTAATGCCGACCAGGCGCAGGTCGGCTGCCGCCTGGTCACACAGCCATTGGCCAAAGACCTGGGTAAAGGTGGGTTTGGCAAGCTTGCCGGACTGTTGCAGGCCAACTGCCGGATCAAATGTGCCGGGGCCATGGTAGGCCACCGGGTCGGCCTCGGCGAGTTTGTAGCCCTGGCCTTTTTTGGTGACCACATGCAAAAACTGCGGGCCTTTGAGTTGCTTGATGTTTTCCAGCACGCTGACTAAGGTTTCCACGTCATGCCCGTCAATCGGGCCGACGTAGTTAAAGCCAAATTTCTCGAACAGGGTGATCGGCTTGACCATGCCCTTGGCCGATTCTTCAAAGCGCTTGGCCAGTTCAAACAGTGGCGGTGCGCCTTTGAGCACGGTTTTTCCGGCATTTTTGGCAGTCGCGTAAAACCGGCCGCTCAGCAGTTTGGCCAGATGCCGGTTGAGCGCGCCAACCGGCGGACTGATCGACATGTCGTTGTCGTTCAGAACGACCAGCAGGTTGCAATCGGCCACACCGGCGTTGTTGAGCGCTTCAAAAGCCATGCCGGCAGTCATGGCGCCATCACCAATCACGGCAATCGCGTGACGCTCTTCGCCCTTGATGCGCGCCGCCAGCGCCATGCCCAGCGCGGCCGAAATCGAGGTGCTGGAGTGTGCCGTGCCAAAGGCATCAAATTGACTCTCGCCGCGTTGCGGAAAACCGCTCAGGCCGCCGAGCTGGCGCAGGCTGGCCATGCGTTCACGCCGGCCAGTCAGAATTTTGTGCGGATAAGTCTGGTGGCCGACATCCCACACCAGCCGGTCATGCGGGGTGTTGAACACATAGTGCAGCGCCACTGTGAGTTCAACGGTGCCCAGGTTGGAACTCAAATGCCCGCCGGTCTTGGCCACGCTCTCCAGCAAAAAAGCGCGCAGTTCGGTGGCCAGCGGCTCCAATTGCGAACGCCCAAGCCGACGCAAATCTTCCGGCGAGTGAATACTCTGCAACAGGGGGTATCGGATAGTCATCAACATATGCTTTGTTTTTTATAGCTGTCAGCGCTTATCCCATAAGGGCTGGAGGCCATTTTTACCTTTATTTTTTTGAAGGCCGCGCCTCAATGCGTGCGCTCTACCAGCATCTTGGCAAGGGCTTGCAGGGCGTGGGCATCGGCCAAGCCGCTGCGCGCCAGCGCCGCCTGTGCCTGCGCCAGCAGGGCCGTGGCCAAAGCGTTGGCTGCGGGCAGCCCGAGCAGCGACACATAGGTAGGCTTGTTGTCATGCGCATCCTTGCCGGCGGTCTTGCCCAGCGTGGCCGAATCCGCCGTGACATCCAGAATGTCGTCCACCACCTGAAAGGCCAGCCCCAGCGTTTCGCCAAACTCCTCCAGGGCCGCCAGTGTCGCGCTGCTGGCACTGCCGCAACCGGCCCCCATCATGACACTGGCCTTGAGCAGCGCACCGGTCTTGAGACGGTGCATCTGGCGCAACTGTTCTTGCGTGAGTTGCTGGCCGACACTGGCCAGATCAATCGCCTGACCACCGGCCATGCCGGCACACCCGGCGGCACGCGCTAGCAGTGCGCACAGCCGCGCCTGGCGCGCCAGCGGCATCACCGCCGCGTCTGGCGTCAGCAACTCAAATGCCAGCGCCTGCAACGCGTCCCCGGCCAGCAACGCACTGGCCTGTCCAAACTGCACATGCACGGTGGGTTTGCCACGGCGCAGCACATCGTTGTCCATGCAGGGCAAGTCGTCGTGTACCAGCGAATAGGCATGAATCAATTCAACCGCACAGGCCGCACGCAACGCGGCCTCGGTGATGTCGCCGTCAAAGCCCTGTTCGATTGGTCCGCCACGACAGGCCGCTTCTTCAAAATCTTCGCCACTCGCCAGTGGCTCGGCGGCGCAAACGGCTTTGACCGTGGCCAGCACCAGCAAGGGACGCAGGCGCTTGCCGCCATCGAGCACCGCATAACGCATCGCCGCCATCAAATCGGCTGGCGCATGGTGGTCTAGGTCGGCGCACGCATCAACACTAACCCAGCGCTCCAGCGCACGCTCAACCGCTTCAAGCTGGCAGCTCATCCAGCCATTGAAATCAAATTCAGTTGCCATGCTTACTCGGGTGTCCATGGTTTGAGTACGCCCTGGTCCAGCACCTTGACCTGTTCTTCGACTGCCTGCAGCCGGGAGCGGCAGACTTTGAGCAACTCAGCACCACGCTGGTACTGGGTCAGCAACTGGTCGAGCGGCAGGTCGCCAGCCTCCAGCCGGGCTACCAGAAGTTCGAGTTCCTGCAAGGCAGCTTCGTAACTGACCGGCACCGCTGCAGCGTGTTTGGAGGCAGTAGCCATGAAACGCAATACTCCCAAATGCAAAAAAACGCCGATTTTAGGCTCTGACACGGCAAGCCAATCAACGGTCAACCGATCGGACTGATGGCGCATCGGCGGCCAATGGAACGCGGTGGTCCATTTTTAGCTTCGCCAGAAAAATTTTTCACCCGATTCGACCCGCTGCTGACCGGTTTTTTTTCTCATGAAATCATCAATTTGATTGACATTGGACAACACATGATGACCCGCCCAAGACCAGATTTGGGCCGGACGTGCTCGACAGAACCGAAAGAAAAAACACTATAGGTGTTAACATTTCTGCAAAAGACCCCACATTTAGTGATTGAAAGCCATTTTGTTGATCGCCTTTTTCCCCTTCGGATAAACCCTGTAAAGCAGTCTCCATCTCGCTTGCCAGCTCCTTTTTTGAAAGTATTCAATGACCATTCATGCCCCCCCGCCAGCCGCAACAACCCTGGCACTCCCGCCACAACCGATCAGCGAAGAGGTGCTTCTGGAAAAATACAGCAAAGGGTCCGAAAAATCCATCGCCGATGTCAATCGACGGGTTGCCCGTGCCCTCGCAAGCGTCGAGCAGCCCGATCAGCAGTCAGATTGGGAAGCCCGCTTTCTCGATGCCCTGCAGGCCGGCTTTTTGCCTGCCGGGCGCATTCAGTCGGCGGCTGGCACCGATTTGGCTGCCACCTTGATCAACTGTTTTGTGCAACCGGTGGGTGACTCCATCGCCCATGTAGAAGAGGGTCACCCCGGCATTTACACCGCCTTGACCGAAGCGGCCGAAACCATGCGCCGCGGTGGCGGTGTGGGTTATGATTTTTCCCGAATTCGCCCGCGCGGTGCCTGGGTTGGCAGCACGCAAAGCCATGCCTCCGGCCCGGTGAGCTACATGCGGGTGTTTGACCGCTCCTGCGAAACGGTGGAGTCGGCTGGTTCCAGGCGGGGCGCGCAAATGGGCGTGCTGCGCTGCGACCACCCCGACATTGAAGAGTTCATCCACGCCAAAGACAAAGGCGATCTGAAGAACTTCAATATTTCGGTGGGTGTCACCGATGATTTCATGCAAGCCGTGCAATCCAATGACGACTTCGCGCTGATCCACCGTGCCGAACCCGGTGTTGCACAACGCGATGCCGGTGCCTACCAGAACAAGGACAGCGGCATCTGGGTATATCGCAAGCTCAAGGCCCGCGTCTTATGGGACCAGATCATGCGCTCCACCTACGACCATGCCGAGCCAGGCGTGCTGTTTCTGGACCAGATCAATCGCGACAACAATTTGTCTTACTGTGAAACCATTGCCAGCACCAACCCATGTGCTGAGCAACCGCTGCCACCCTATGGCTGCTGCTGCCTGGGCTCGATTGATTTGACGCGGTTTGTGCTGCAAGCCTTCACCAGTGCCGCAGAATTTGACAGGCAAGCGTTTGCGCAAGTGGTGCGGGTGGCAGTTCGCATGCTCGACAATGTGCTTGATGCCACCGTCTGGCCGCTGCCGCAGCAACAGCGCGAGGCCGCCAGCAAGCGCCGTGTCGGTCTGGGCTTTACCGGACTCGGCGATGCCTTGGTGATGCTCAATTTGCGCTACGACACGGCTGGCGCACGCGATCTGGCCAAGTCGATTTCGGAACTGATGCGCGACACCGCTTATGCGGCTTCTGCTGATCTGGCAGTCGAGCGCGGTGCCTTTCCCTTATTCAATGCAGACCTGTACCTCAGCGGCCAGACATTTGCCTCCCGGCTGCCGACCGAACTCAAGGAGCGTATCCGCAAGACCGGCCTGCGCAACTCTCACTTGCTGTCGATTGCGCCCACCGGCACCATCAGCCTGGCGTTTGCCGACAACGCCAGCAACGGCATTGAACCGGCATTTAGCTGGACTTACACCCGCAAAAAGCGCATGGCTGACGGCAGCTTCAAGGAATACGCAGTAGAAGACCATGCCTGGCGTTTGTACCGCCATCTCAAAGGCGCCGATGCCCCGTTGACACCCGCCTTTGTCACTGCCCTCGAAATGAGCGCGCAGGCTCACGAAGCCATGGTGGCAGCGGTGGCCCCTTTCATTGACACGGCGATTTCCAAAACTGTCAACGTGCCAGCCGACTATCCCTATGAAGAATTTCAGGACTTGTACACGCAAGCCTGGAAGTCAGGACTGAAAGGCCTGGCGACCTACCGTCCCAACAGCGTGCTGGGTTCGGTGCTCAGTGTGGCACCGGCCCCGAGCGCGGCAAAGTTGCTGAAAATTGATGGTGCCAATCATCGGCTGGCGCTGGATCGCCTGCCGGCACCGGTGTTGTCGTCGCTGCGCTGGCCAGGCCGCCCAGAGTTGCCCGGTGGCAATCTGGCCTGGACTTTCATGGTGCACCACCCGTTTGGCGACTTTGCACTCTTCATTGGCGAACTGTCGCTGCAAGAAGGCGATTCACCCCAGCCCTTTGAAGTCTGGATCAATGGCTCGGATCAGCCGCGCGGGCTGGGTGCCCTGGCCAAGACACTGTCGATGGATTTGCGCGCCAATGATCCCGCCTGGTTGCAGTTGAAACTCGATGCCCTGGCCACCGTCAGTGAAGAACATGCGTTTGAGATGCCGTTTCCGCCGCATGGTGAACGCAGATTATTCCCGGGCGTGGTGGCCGCCACAGCCGCCGTGATTCGCTGGCGCTGCGAGCAATTGGCCGCCAATGCAGCATTGCGGTCGCCCCGGGAAAAATCGGCATCAACACCGGTCATTGATGCCATGTTCAGCCGGGGCGAGCCGCAGACCGGAACTTCAGGCACGTTGGCATGGGCGGTGGATGTGGACAACCCGGCCACCGGCGAAGCCTTCACCGTCACGCTCAAAGAAGTCAATCTGCCTGGCAGCGACGGCAATGTGGTCACCCGCCCCTGCGCCGTCGGCTTTAGCGGCAACTACCCTCGGGCCATGGATGGTCTGGCACGCCTGCTGTCACTGGACATGCGGGTGATTGACCCGGCCTGGATTGGCATGAAACTGCGTAAGCTGCTGAATTACGCCGAGCCGCTGGGCCACTTTATGGCGTTTGTTCCTGGTTTGCCCAATGACGAGCGCCGCCAGCAAACCTGGCCCTCAACCGTGGCTTACATTGCCCGCTTGATCATTCACCGCTACGCCATGCTGGGCATACTCAATGAAGAAGGCTATCCGCTGCGCGACATGGGTGTGCTGGACACGCCCGATGCGCGGGAGGCCAGTCGCACCATGGCCGGAAAAACCTGTCCCGAATGTGGCAACCCGACAGTCATCCACAAAGACGGTTGCGATTTTTGTACCGCTTGTGGCTATGTGGGTCAATGCGGCTAGGTCAGAATTGACCGGCTCCATACCCCTTGAGTTTGCAAACTCGGGGCATGGCGCCTGAAAATAATCAACTCCGCACCACCAGCACCGGCAGTTTGGTGTGCGACAAAACGGCTTGGGCCACGCTGCCCAAGATCAGCTTTTCTAGACCGCTGCGACCATGCGAACCCATCACGATCAGATCAACTTCCAGAGAAGCACCGGCTTCCACAATACCGCGCCAGGCGGTATGGGCTTCGATAACCGAGGTATCGACCGTCACGCCGGCATTGGCAAAAGATTCCTTGGCGGCATGAACGGCCGCGTTGGCCTCAGCCGTTGCGGCGCTGAGATACTCGGCCTGGCCATACGCAAAGTCGGTTCCCACCCCGGTAAACGGATAGGGGTCAATCACGTAAATCACCGTGACGGTACTGGCAAATGCCTTGGCAAGTTCGATGGCCTTGCCAACCGTGACCTGTGACGCGTCGGAACCATCGACTGGCACCAGGATGTGTTTGAACATGTTTAACTCCTCAAAAAAAAGCAAAGCACAACCCGGACCGCGCACCCATCAGATCTCTTCAGGCACCATCTTGATGGCGCCGCACGGGCACTCCGAGACACAAATGCCGCAGCCCTTGCAGTAATCGTAGTTGAAGTCAAAGCCCTTGCCCGGGCCGTTCTTGATCACCGCATTGTCC
>CAIQOO010000111.1 GCA_903873485.1 uncultured beta proteobacterium
CGCCTTCACGGGCGCACAATCCCCGCCCCAGAGGGGCGGGGTATTAAATACAAAGCAGCCAAAATACCAAACATCCTCTGATGCTTAGACATCAGAATAGCGCCCCAAGGGGCGCGGAATTAACCCATAGAGATTGAAGGTCGCCGCCATAACAGCCAGAGCAGCCACCACGCGGGCGGGCTTGACTGGCATCGAACGTCTTTTTGACTTGACCATAGTATTCCTCATTGACTGCAAGCACACAGGGATATGTGATACTAATCGGCTATGGGCGACAAAGACATCATCTCCAAAGACATTTTTAAACGCATTGCCGTCGATATTGCGCGTGTGTTGCTGCACCTGAAGGTTGACCGTGCCGAGATCATCGACACCGAACACGAACGTATCGAAGACCGCAGGGCTGATCTGGTAGCACAGATGTTCGGCGCTGATGGTGAATTCATCATGCACGTCGAAATCCAGAACGGCAACGAGACACCGATGCCAACGCGCATGTTGCGTTATCGCACCGACATCATGCTTAGCCACCCCGATCAGGACATCCGCCAATACCTGATTTACATTGGCAAGGCACCACTCAGAATGTCAGACCGCATTGTGCAAACCGGACTTGACTACCGTTACTGCATCGTTGACATGCACACCGTAGACTGCCAGACACTGCTGGCACAAGACAAGCCCGAGGCCCTGGTGCTGGCCATTCTGTGCAACTTCAACCAGCGCCCGGAGCGTGAGGTGATACATTTCATCATCCATCGTTTGCGCCAGATAACCGCCGACAAAGAAGGCCGCTTTCGGGAATATATGCGCATGCTCGAAATACTCTCAACCAACCGCAACCTAGCCGACATCATCACAGAGGAAGAAAAAATGCTAAGCCAAGTCCTGCACAGTCAATTACCGTCCTACCAACTCGGTTGGGAGCAAGGCGAGATAGAAGGCGAGATCAAAGGCGAGATCAAAGGCAAGGCAGACCTGCTTACGCGCCTGTTGACTCGCCGTTTCGGCCCACTCGACACGGACACGCAAGCCCGCTTGAACCACGCCACGCAAGACCAGCTCGCCTGGTGGGCCGACAACATTCTGGATGCATCCACGCTGGAAGACGTGTTCAAGCTCAATTAAGAATGTGGCAAGCGCCTGATATTCAGGCCGCTGCTGCCAATGGCTCCATCACGCTTTGGCACCACCTTCTCACTATTAAAAACAGAGCTATCCACGCTTATATCCAAAGGGCTCCAGCCTGTTTTGATATAAATTTCAGCGCCAATTCCCGACAATGATAAAAGGTGCCCAAAAGAACGGGTGATCGAGTTTGTTGTCGCCGATCAGCACCAGTTGCGCACGGCGCAGGGCTTCGGCCTTGGACGTGCCATCGCTGACCAGACTGTTGTAGAACTTGGTCATCACCTGCTGTGCCGCATCGTCAGACACCGGCCACAGAGTGCCGAGCACACTCTTGGCCTTGGCCTTGATGGCGGCTCCGGCAATACCCAGCGGCGAGCGGTCATCGCCTTCGGCGGTTTCGCAGGCTGATAGCGTCAGCAGCTCGATCGGCGCTTTCTTCACCCCTTCGAGCTGTAACAGTTTTTGCAATCCGTCCATGGTGATCAGATCATCGTAGGCCATGATGAAACTTTGTTTTCCGGTACTGCCAAAAAACCCATGGGTGGCCAGATGCGCGATGCGGTAGCTTCCCCTGTCAAACTCGTCATGCAAACGCCCGGTGGTAAAGGTGGCATCGAGCAGCCTGGTGCCGGGCAACAGTGCCGACAAAGCATCGACTTCAGCTTTGACACCGGGCAAGGCCAGGCGCTGCTTCAACTCGGCGATACGCTCCGGGCTGTCTGCACCGAGGCTGCGCAGCGATGACGACAAGGAGCGCATGGCCCGACTCTGAGCCAGCCCTGCGGCTGTGCCTGAGCGCTTGGCAGCGGGGTCGGCGATAGAGGCACCGAGCGAACTGAGCGAGAGCTTTTCAACCACCGGCCCCGGCTCTGCCATGCCAGCTATCAGCGCGCTAAACCCTTTGCGGCTTTCGGCCGTCTGACTCGTCATCGACAGGCCGCTATTGATGACGACAGCATAGTTTTCTACCAAAAACTGCTTACCATCAAACAGCGTCGCCCACGGCAGCAAGCGCAGCACCCCGTCAGGCACCACCAGCAAGGTGCGAATGCCCTGGGTTTTCAGGTCGCTCGCAAAGGGCCGGATCAGGATGTCATAGAGTTGACCGGCGCCACGCTGATAGCCCGGATTGCCGGCCCGCACAATGCCGGTATACAACAGCACCAGTTTGCGCAGTGATTGGGCATCCATCGGGGTCGTGTGGCGCAGGATCCCCGCCTCCGACTCAAAAATCATCTCGATACGGTCTTTCAGGACGATCGGATAAAAAATGGCTGTCCCAGGTGTTACGCCGGTCTGCACCCCGCTTTGCGCCGACTCAACGCTGCAACGCTCACCCAGATAATCTTGCAGTTCGGATTGCTTGATCAGTTCGGCAATATCGCGGGTGCGCCGCAGCAGGCTGGCCAGATCGCTGCCCTGCGCCTTGTCGGCTTTTTTCAGCAGCAAGTCGATCAAGCCAAGATAGATCGGTTCCAGCGTATCCCGAAACGAGGATCGACCGCCCTCGTATTCAATCGGAATATCTTGGCGGATGCTCTCTATGTGCGCAATGGCGCGTTGATAAGCGGCTTGCGCTTCATCGTTGGCCCCTTTCGCTGCCAGCAGGCGACCTTGGCGCCATTCCAGACGAAGCAAAATATCGGTCAGCACACCCGGTGCCGCCAGAGCCCGGGCGCTGCCGTGCCGACTCAACAGCAGCGCATCGGCCTGGCGGCCCTGCGCTTCGTAAAGCTGTGCCAGGCCATCAAGTGCCTCGACCTCGGTGCGGGCATGGCCGGCCTGGGCTGCCAGTGTGCGGGCCTGGTCAAGATTGCTGTAGGCGAGTTGCCAACTGCCGGCCTCGCTGGCCAGAGTGCCAACCGATAGCCGCGCCCGCGCACGTGCCAATGGCTCGCCAATGCTGGCCAGATCATGCGAAATTGCTGCCAGCAGGGCTGGTCGCTCCGCACGCCCGGCCAGACGGGCCTGGTTGATGCGGGCTACCAGGGTCAGCGCCGAATCGACCCCGGCCAGGGTTTGTGCCTCGGCGTAAAAGCGCAAAGCCTGCGGCACTTGTCGCCGTGCAGCGGCCAGGTTGCCCAGCTCAATGGCATAACGCGCCCGTTCGCTGCCCCCGGTCTGCTCATAAGCCGTGCGCAACAGCGGCTCGGCCTCGTCATGGCGGCGGGCCTGCAACAAAGTTGCGCCCAACTCGCCCGTGGCAGCCAAGCCAGTAGCCGCATCGTCGCTGGTGCGCAATGCATTGAATATTTCCATCGCCTGTTGCAGACTGCCGTCGTTGCGCAGCGCGACAGCGCGTGCCAGTGTTTGGGTCTGTGCCTGCGGGTCTGCCTGTGCGGCGCTGACGGCCAGCAGCAGACCCAGCATGAAGGCGCTAAAACATGATCTAAAGATGCTCATTGACCGACCCCGAAAAAGCTGTAGGAGACCTGAATATGCAGACCTCCTAGACAAAAATTCAAAATCAACTGTAACCTATTGATTTAATTGACGCATCGTCGTTTATTGGACGATTTTTCAATTTTATTGAAAAGATAGAAATTGGACATTAGAGTTTCAAAACATTGAAATATATA
>CAIQOO010000112.1 GCA_903873485.1 uncultured beta proteobacterium
CCAGCGAGGTGACCGTGGTTTTGCCATTGGTGCCGGTGATGGCCAGCACCACCGGCTGGTAGCCGCGCTCGCGCTGCAACTGAAGCAGCGCCTCGGAATACAAGCCTAATTCGGCTCCAGCCCTTATCCCTATTGCGCTTACAGCTAGCATAACAGGAGCAAGTTGGGCAGGACTCAAACCCGGGCTGCGCCAGACTGCAGCAATGTCCGTGCCTTCTACCAGACCAGCCCCCAGCGGGCCAGCGACAAAACGGGCAGCCGGCAGATCACGCCGCAAGCTGGCCAACTGCGGCGGCGCGGCGCGGCTATCGGCCACCGTGACCTGCGCACCACAGCGCGCGCACCAGCGCGCCATTGCCAGGCCCGATGCACCCAGGCCCAAAATCAGCACATGCTGGCCTTGCAGGTAATTCATGCCGGTGCCGGGCTGCAGCAGGGCGGCAGGCGGCAGCCCGGCAGATGAAACCGCCAGCCCGGAATCGGGCACAAGCGCAGGGTGTACAGAGGTGGTCATGGTTTTAGCGCAGCTTGAGGGTGCTCAGGCCGACCAGGCACAACAGCATGGTGATGATCCAGAAACGCACCACTACCTGTGTTTCTTTCCAGCCGGTTTTCTCGAAATGATGGTGCAACGGGGCCATTCTGAACAAGCGCCGGCCACTGCCATAGCGTTTTTTGGTGAACTTGAACCAGCTCACCTGCAGCATCACCGAGGCCGCTTCGGCCACAAACACCCCGCCCATGATGGCCAGCACAATCTCCTGGCGCACGATGATGGCGATGGTGCCCAGGGCGCCGCCGAGCGCCAGCGCACCTACATCGCCCATGAAGACCTGCGCCGGGTGGGTGTTGAACCACAAAAAAGCCAGCCCGGCCCCACCCATCGCCGAGCAAAAAATCATCAATTCGCCGGCCCCGGCAATGTGCGGCAAAAACAGGTAGCGGGCAAACACCACGTTGCCCGTGACATACGCAAAAATGCCCAGACAGGCACCAACCATCACCACCGGCATGATGGCCAGGCCGTCCAGCCCATCGGTCAGATTGACCGCGTTGCTGGAGCCGACTATCACCAGGTAAGACAAGATGACAAAGCCCAGCACCCCCAGCGGGTAGCTGACCTCTTTGAAAAACGGCAGCATCAGCCCGGCCTTGGGCGGCAGGCTCAGATCAAAGCCCGACTGCACCCAGGTGAAAAACAGCTCCAGCACCCGGTAGTTGGAGTTTTCCGAAATGGAAAACACCAGGTAGAGCGAGGCCACCAGGCCAATCAGCGACTGCCACAGGTATTTTTCGCGCGAGGGCATGCCCTCGGGGTCTTTGTTGACCACCTTGCGCCAGTCGTCCGACCAGCCAATCGCGCCAAAACCCAACGTGACCACCAGCACAATCCAGACAAAGCGGTTGCTCCAGTCAAACCACAGCAGCGTCGAGATCGCAATACTGAGCAAAATCAGCACCCCACCCATGGTTGGTGTGCCGTTTTTGCTGATGTGCGACTCCATGCCGTAGCCACGAATCGGCTGCCCGATCTTCAGCGTGGTGAGGCGGCAAATCACCCACGGCCCGGCCGCCAGCCCCATCAGCAGGGCGGTCATGGCGGCCATCACGGCGCGAAAAGTCTGGTATTGAAAAACCCGCAAAAACCCGAGTTCGGGCGACAGGGTTTGCAGCCATTGGGCCAGCCAGATCAGCATGGGACACTCTCCGGGCTGGTGCTCTGCTGATTTTGGGTGAACGGCAGCAGCGCCTGCACCACCTGCTCCATCTTCATGAAGCGTGACCCTTTGACCAGCACGCTGGCCACCACCGGCAACGCAGCCAGCACCGCCGCCGACACATCGGCCACTGTCGGATAGACCTCAACTGATTCAAAATTCATAGCTATCTGCGCAAATGCAGTGCCGGTTACAAGCACTTTTTCTATATGGTGTTGCCGGGCATAGGCCAGTGCCTCGGCATGAAACTGCGGCCCTTGTTGGCCGACCTCGCCCATGTCACCCAGCACCAGCAGACGCGGCCCCGGCAACCCGGCCAGCACCTCAATGGCAGCGCGCACCGAATCCGGATTGGCGTTGTAGCTGTCATCGACCAGCGTCAGGCAACGGCCCTGGTGTTGCAGCAGCAGTGCGCGTGATCGGCCCTTGACCGGCTCGAATGCTTCGAGGCCCTGGCCAATTGCCGCCAGCGGCACACCAGCGGCCAGCGCGGCGGCCACAGCCGCCAAAGAATTCTTGACGTTATGCGCACCGGCAATCTGCAACCCGTAGTGCAACACACCGGCTGGTGTCGCGGCAGTCACCTGCCAGGCCGCGCCAGACCATTGGGCCTGCAGTGCATAGACATCGGCTTGCGGGTGTTCGCTGGCGGCAAAACGCAGCGTGCGGCGCGCTCCGGCCAGACCGGCCCACAGATCGCTGAACGCGTCATCAGCCGGAAAAACCGCCACCCCATGGGCGGGCAAAGCACTGATTACGGCGCCGTTCTCAAACGCCACCGCCTGCACGGTTTGCATGAATTCGAGGTGTTCACGCTGGGCGTTGTTGACCAGCGCCACCGTGGGCTGGGCGATCGCCGCCAACTGGGCAATCTCGCCGGGATGGTTCATGCCGAGTTCGACCACCGCCACCTGGTGCTCAAGTCGCAGGCGCAGCACGGTGAATGGCACGCCAATGTCGTTGTTGAGGTTGCCCTCGGTGGCCAGCGCGGCAGCGCCGCGCCAGGCGCGCAGAATCGAGGCGATCATCTGCGTCACGGTGGTTTTGCCATTGCTGCCGGTGACGCCGATCACGGCCAAGTCAAACTGCGCCCGGTAGTGGGTTGCCAACTGCCCCAGCGCCAGCCGCGCATCCGGCACCACCAGGCCCGGCAAACCGGCCTGTGCCAACCGGTCCGCTGCCGCATCACCCTGGCAAATGGCAGCCACCGCACCGTTGTCCCGGGCTTGCTGCAAAAACTCGCTGGCGTCAAAACGCTCGCCGCGCAGGGCCACCAACAGGTCACCCGGCGCAACCGAACGGGTGTCAGCATGAACCCGTTCAATCAACAGTGCCGCCGCGTCGCAGCCGCTGCCGGCCCACTGGGCCGGAGCCAGCCAGTTGGCCACCTGCTGCAGGTTCATCAGGGCGCTCATGCCGACACTCCCAAAGCCGCCCTGACTTGCGCCAGATCCGAAAACGGCAGGTGCTGGCCGTTGATCTCTTGATAATCCTCGTGACCTTTGCCGGCCACCAGCACCACGTCGCCAGCGGCTGCCAATGCCAGCGTCTGGGCAATGGCGCGGGCACGATCAGGCTCCACCGTCACGCCCGCCACGCCAGTCAAACCGAGCAAAATCTGGCTGATGATGGCATCCGGCGCTTCGCTGCGCGGGTTGTCGCTGGTGACCACCACCCGGTCGGCGTGGCCTGCGGCAATCGCGCCCATCAGCGGACGCTTGGCGTTGTCGCGGTCACCGCCGCAGCCAAACACGCACCAGAGCTGGCCGCCGCGCTGGCGCACCAGCGGTTGCAAGGCATCAAGCGCCTTGGCCAGCGCATCCGGGGTGTGCGCATAATCGACTGCCACCAGCGGTCTGGTCGCCACGCTGACACATTCCATGCGGCCCGGCACCGGGGTCAAGGCGACACAGGCTTGCACCGCTGCCGCCAGTGGCACCCCGATGGCGCGCATCGCGCCGAGCACGCCCAGCAGGTTGGCAATGTTGTAGCCGCCCAACAGCCGGGTCGCCAAAGCCAGCCGCTCGGTGCCTTCAACCACAGTAAAACGCACGCCGCTGCTGGCATGGTCAATATCCTGCGCCTGCAGCCGGGCGCGGTTGCCAACGCCCGGCGCCATCGACAGGGTCCACAAGTCCGGCGCTGGCGCATCGGCGCGCGCGGCCAGGCCGGTGGCCAGCTCGGCACCGAAGGGGTCATCAACATTGACCACGGCGGCGCGCAAGCCGGGCCAGGCGAACAGCCGTTTTTTGGCTTGCCAATAGCGGGCCATGCTGCCGTGGTAGTCCAGGTGGTCCTGCGTCAGGTTGGTGAAAATGGCGACATCAATCCGGGTGCCGTCGAGCCGGTGCTCTTCAATGCCGATCGACGAAGCCTCGATGGCGCAAGCCTGCAAGCCATCGGCGGCAAAACGCGCCAGCGCCGATTGCAGCGCCACCGGGTCGGGCGTGGTCAGGCCGGTGCTGACCACCGCCGGTGGCACGCCGATGCCCAACGTGCCGACCACCCCGCATGGGATTGGCGCAGCTTGCATTAAATTTGATAGCGCGTTGGCCAGCCACCAGGTGCTTGATGTCTTGCCATTGGTGCCGGTCACCGCCAGCACCCGCAGACGGCTGCTTGGGTCGGCAAAATAGTCGCTGGCAATCGGGCCGCTGGCAGCTTTCAGGCCGCAGCAACTGGCAACACGCGGATCGTCCAGCGCAAAAGCATCAACGCCGGACTGCTCAACCAGGCAGGCCGCAGCTCCACTGCGCAGCGCCGCAGCGACATGCGCGCGGGCATCGGTGGCAGCACCCGGCCAGGCCAGAAAACCATCACCCGGCTGCACCGCACGACTGTCGGTGCGCAGGCTGCCGGTGACATGCTGGCGCAACCAGCGGGCTGCGGCAGCGGGCGTTTGCAGTTGCAGCATCAGAAGCTTTCCTCGACCACTTGCGTGACGATCTGCGGCTTGACCGTCATGTCGGGCGTGATGCCCAGCACCTTGAGGGTTTGCTGCACGGTCTGGCTGAATACCGGGGCCGCCACCTGTCCGCCAAAATACTCGCCATTGCTGGGCTCGTCAATCATCACCGCCACGGCAATGCGCGGCACATCAATGGGGGCAAGGCCGACAAATACGCCACGGTATTTTTTGGCAGCATAGCCGCGACCCTCGACCTTGTGCGCCGTGCCGGTCTTGCCACCGACCGAGTAACCCATGGCTTGCGCCTTGGGTGCGGTACCGCCGGGGCCCGTCACCAGGTGCAGCATGTGGCGCACATCCTGTGCGTGACGGGCACCGATTACCGGTGTGCCTGCCACCGGGTTGCTGATTTTTTCCATGCTGACCGGCACCAGGTCACCATCGCGCCCAAAGATGGTGTAAGCATGCGCCAACTGAAACAGGCTGACCGAAATGCCGTAGCCGTAGCTCATGGTGGCCTGCTCAATCGGGCGCCAGCTTTTGTAGGGGCGCAGCCTGCCGCTGACCGCACCGGGAAACGGCAGTATCGGTTTTTGACCAAAACCGACATGGCTGAACATTTCCCACATTTCGCGCGCCGGTATTTGCAGGGCAATCTTGGCCGTGCCGATGTTGCTGGACTTCTGGATCACCTCGGTCACGCTGAGCACGCCATGGGCGTGCGAGTCGGTGATGGTGGCGCTGCCAATGGTCAGGCGACCGGGGGCGGTCTGAATTGGCGTCCCGGGTTTGACATTGCCTTTGTTGAGGGCCAGCGCAATCACGAACGGCTTCATGGTCGAACCCGGCTCAAAGGTGTCGGTCAGCGCCCGGTTGCGCAACTGGGCACCGCTGAGGTTTTGCCGCTTGTCGGGCACATAACTGGGGTAATTCACCAGGGCCAGGACCTCTCCGCTTTGCACATCAAGCACCACCACGCTGCCGGCCTTGGCCTTGTGCTGCAGCACCGCATTCTTGAGATTCTGGTAAGCAAAAAACTGCACCTTGCTGTCAATGCTGAGTTGCAGGTCGCGGCCATCGACCGGCGCCATCTGCTCGCCCACATCTTCAACCACGCGCCCCATGCGATCCTTGATGACGCGCCGGGAGCCATTGCGTCCGCCCAACGCCTTGTTGAAGGTCAACTCAATGCCTTCCTGGCCGATGTCTTCCACATTGGTAAAGCCGACCACATGGGCAGAGGCTTCGCCCTCGGGATATTGGCGCTTGTATTCCTTGCGCTGGTAGATGCCTTTCATGCCCAGCGCGTCAATTTCCTTGCCCACCGACTCGTCGATCTGGCGCTTGAGCCAGACAAAGCTCTTGTCCTCGTCTTCGAGCTTTTTATCCAGGTCAGCTTGCGACATGTCGAGCAGTTTGGCCAGTTTTTTCAGGCGCTCCGGGTCACGCTCGATATCTTCCGGAATCGCCCAGATGCTCGGCACCGGAATGCTCGATGCCAGGATGATGCCATTGCGGTCCAGAATGCGGCCGCGATTGGCCGGCAACGCCAGCGTGCGGGCATAACGCACCGCCCCCTGGCGCTGGAAAAAGTCGTTGGCGACCACCTGGATGTAGGCGGCACGCGCCGCCAGGCCGGCAAAAGCCAGCGCGATGGCCGCCACAATCAACTTGCTGCGCCACACCGGAGTCGGGCTGGCCAGCAAGGGGCTGGAGGTATAGGCGATGCTGCGGCTCATGGCAATTGTTCACGGTCTGGCCGGCCATGCGGGCCGGCTGCCTCGGCTGGCAGCAGCGCGGCCTCTGGGTCATAGGCAACATAGGCGGTGATGGCGGGATTGGCGGCGCGCATTTGCAGCCGGGTTTTGGCCATGTTTTCAACCCGCGCCGATGTCGCCTGGGCGCGCTTTTCGACCTGTAGCCGATCATTTTCAAGCGCCAGTTTGTGGGCCGTGGAGCGGGCACGGTCAAGTTCGGAGTAAAGCCGTCGCGACGCATACTGCAAATCGACCAGATAAAGCGCACTGGCCACCACGGCCAGCAGCAGCAGCAGGTTCAGGCGGGCCATGCGAAAGCCTCCGGACTGCGCTGTGCCACGCGCATGATGGCGCTGCGGGCACGCGGGTTGGCCGCCACCTCGGCAGCACCGGGGCGGCTGCGCCCGAGTGACCTGAGTTGCAGGACTGGCGGCACGGCAAACGGTGCCCGGCGATCAAACACCGCACGCGCGTGGCCGGCGATGAATTGCTTGACGATGCGGTCTTCCAGCGAATGAAAGCTGATCACCACCAGACGGCCACCCGGCTGCAGCACCTTCAACGCGGCGGCCAGCGCCTGCTGCAGTTCTTCCAGCTCGGCATTGATATAAATCCGAAAAGCCTGGAATGTGCGCGTGGCCGGGTGCTGGCCTGGCTCGCGGGTTTTGACTGTCTCAGCCACCAGTTGGGCCAGTTCGGTGGTCGAAACAAGGGGACCCCTAGCCTGTCGGCGCGCCACAATCGCCTTTGCAATGGGGCCAGCAAATCGCTCTTCGCCATAGTCGCGTATGACCTCTGCCATTTGTTCCATCTCTGCATCGGCCAGCCATTGCGCCACACTTTGGCCCCGTGTGGTGTCCATGCGCATGTCCAGCGGACCATCAAACCTGAAACTGAAACCCCGTGCCGGGTTATCGACCTGCGGGGAACTGATGCCCAAATCCAGCAAAATCCCGGCCACGCTGGCCGGCCCGAGTTCACCCAGATGGCGAAAGCCCTGGTGCCGGATCGAGAACCGCAAGTCATCCATGCGGCGGGCTTCTGCCAGCGCATCGGGGTCTTTGTCAAAGGCAATCAATTGGTCAGTGGCTGCCATGCGCGACAAAATCAGGCGGCTGTGACCGCCACGGCCAAAAGTGGCATCCACATAGACCGACGCAGGTGCCGGGCTGGCGTCGGGTGTTGGTCCAAACAAAGCGTCCACTGCTTCGTCCAACAACACCGGGGTGTGTGTCCATGCGTTTCCCACTGCCAGCTTTCAAAAAGAGAAATCCTTGAGGACATCGGGCATGTCGGCTTGCATCGCCTGGGCTTCCTGGGCGGTGTAGGTAGCTTGGTCCCACAACTCAAAATAATTGCCCATGCCCAGCAAAATCGCCGCTTTGGTGATGCCTGCCGCTGCGCGCAACTCGGGCGACACCAGCACCCGACCAGTGCTGTCAAGCTCGACATCCATGGCGTTGCCCAGAAAGATGCGCTTCCACCACTGGGCCGACATTGGCAGGTTGCCAATGCGCTCGCGAAACTTCTCCCATTCCGGACGGGCAAACAGCATCAGGCAGCCGTGCGGATGCTTGGTGATGGTGAGCTGACCGTTGGCAGTGGCCGTCAAAACGTCACGATGCCGGGTCGGCATGGACATGCGACCCTTTGCATCCAGACTGATTGAAGAAGCCCCTTGAAACACGACGAAAGACCCTTGCTAATTGAAATGATGTGAAAAAGGCAACGAATTGGCACTTTCCACCACTTAATTGCACTTTTTTGCACTGTATCAGCAAATGATCATCCGGCATGCCGCGAGGCAACAATTCTTTGAAATGGAATCAATGACTTAGCACCGACATTGAAGGTTGAATCGAAAAAAAATGTTATGAATGAAGCAGTTAGCAATGGCTTTGAAGTTCGCGCCGGAAACTGCTGACTGTTGTGTCGCAGTTGATCACCAGCGGCTGCCAGCCAGCCTCAAGCACCGGCTACAACAACTCGGTGATCAACAAGGCGCGCTTTGGACCTTCGGGCAGTTCCTGCGCCAGCAAAGCCAGAAACTGCTGCGGCGACTGTGCCCGGCTGACGGCTTTCTTGACCACGATTTTTGCGATCGGCCCCATCAGCCGGGTCATCACCAGGGTGGCCCGCTCAACCAGCATTGCCGGCAATGTCGGCGGTCCCGGCACCCCGGCTAGTGCCAATGAGCCAATATCGGTCATGGCGATGCTCAAGGCGCGGTCCACCGGTCGGGTTTGCAGCGTTTCAAGAAAACTGGCCCGGTCTTGCGGGTTGGTGATGTCTTGCGACAGCAAGGACAGGAGGTCAGGCAAATTGGTGCATTTCTTCGCGGCCAGACGCACCTGCACCCGGGCCATCGGTCCCATGAAGCGGGTCAACGCGCTTTGCACCTTGGCCAAGGTGGACTCTTCCCAATGGGTCACCGGGGCCGGATGCAAGGCCGACGGCAGACCAGTTGGATCAGCGATGGGCCGACTGGCGGGACTGGCAACCGGCGAGGTCATCAGGCGGATCTCGCCGGTTGCATCTTCAACGGCAAAAGTGCGGCTTTGCAAAGCCTCGCGAAAGGTAGCGGCACTCGGAAAACGCTGGGCCGGATCTTTGGCCATGGCACGGGCAATGATCGGTGCATAAAAAGAAGCAATATCTGCCGCCGCAAACTGCGCCAGCGGCACCGGCTCCCGGGCCATGATGCCGTACATCACCGCCTCTGGACTGCCGGTGAATGGTGCCTGCCCGGAAAGCATGCGGTAGAGCAGGACACCCGACGCAAAAATATCGACACGGTGGTCAATCCGGTCACCGGTGTATTGTTCTGGCGCCATGTAGCCGGGCGTGCCAATGGTGGAACTGACTTGTGTCAGCGCAGCCGACTCAATGCGGGCAATGCCAAAATCAGTCACCTTGAGCTGCCCGGCGGTCGAGATGATCAGGTTGGCGGGCTTGATATCCCGGTGCCAGACACCCTGCTGGTGCGCGCACTCCAGCGCCGCCAGCAGTTGGCACATCACCTGCTGTACATCCGGCTCTGGCAAGATGGGGGTAGCCGTCAGAATCTGCGACAGATCACGCCCCTCGACATATTCCATGGCAATAAAGGCGTTGTCGCCATCCTGCCCCAATTCGTAAATCGCAACAATGCCGGGGTGGGTTAGCCGCCCGACAGCCCGTGCTTCATTGCGAAATCGGTCTGCCAGCGACGTTTCGGCGTGGCGGTCTTGCGACAGTGCCCGACGAATGGTCTTGATCGCCACCAGACGGCCAATGCCGGGGTCAAATGCCTTGTAAACAACGCCCATCGCCCCTTCACCGAGCAGCGTCTTGATGGTGTATTTGCCAAGTTGTTCAGGATGTGCCATCAGTCAAAACCCATCACTCGTCAAGTAGTTTCATGGCATGCACCAGACTTTTGCGCATGCGGGCAAAGGATTCGGCCAACACGCCAATTTCGTCCTTGGCAGCGCTGGCAAACTCGGGCGCGTCAAGCTCGCCGAGGCTGACCCGGTCGGCCAGCGCCGAAAGCTGGGTGACCGGCTGAATCACCAGTTTCCACAGCATCAGGTTCAGCACCAGGCCGATGAACACAAACACCGCCGCCAGCGAAGCCATCACCACGCCAAAAGCATCATCGGCACGCTTGAGTGGCACCGTCATCGGCACCGACACCACCTGCGCGCCCAGGGTGTCGTTGAGCTTCCAGCCAAAGCCATTGGCCGGGCCGTATCGCTCGATCATGGTGGCAGGCGCCGCATCCACCGTGCTGTGGCACTGCAGGCAGACCGGATTGCTGATGCGAATCGGGCGGGCGATGAACATGGATGGCCCGGACGCAGAGTTGCGCTGGCCCACGTATTCGGTAACGCTGGTCTCTTTGGCAAAATGGGCAATGATGTCTTCTTCCCAATCCTGTGCCCGGTCACGCGGATTGGTCGGGTTCAGCATGGCCGGCTTATATGCGTAATCCGGGTGTTTTTGACGCAGTGCGTTGACCACTTCAGTGGACGAATAGGCCGGAATCGACTGCGGCAAAAAACTGCCTTGCATCTGGTTTTGCAGCAGCGGACTGATCTGCGTGGCGGTGTAGTTGCTGACCGCCAGGGCGGTTTCCATGATCAGCCTGGCATTGCCCAGAATTTCCTCATGGGCACTTTTTTGCAGCATATTGCGTGCGATGAAACTGCAGGCCAGCAAGCCGATGACAAATACCGACAGAAAGGCCAAATTGAATTTAAGCAGGAGTTTCATGTGACTTCATTCTTGAAAAGGAGGAAGAGCCTTGCAGAGCATGTGCATCGTTGGACTGATTTTGTCAGGAAACAATACACCGCGCCATTGTGGATGGTGCCCGATGCCAACAGTCAAGCCACGGCGCAAGTCGGCATCAAGACTGCCACAAGCGGCAACCGGCGCCGCCAGCCACAGACCGGCCACCCAGGCAGCAAGACGAAGCAGATCTTTTGCAACAGCATCATTGAGAACGAAACCAATTGAAAGGCCCCCCAAAAAAATACAGGTGGCATGCCAGACCCAGATGCCGGACATCAGCCCATGCTGCGTCTCATTATGTCAGTGCCACGCGCAGCGGCTGCGGCCTTCGCTGGTTTGATGCCAAATCGCCCTCCAGCCCTTACTGGACGTGCGCTGACAGCTATCAAATTAAATTTATTAACTGGGTGATGTGGTGCCATTGCAGGTACCTGCCTGACTATGCCAGCCGGGTCTTTTTGACCACCGCATACCGCTTTAGGGTGCGCGCCCGTGCTGCTGCATGGTCCACCAGCGGATGCGGGTAGTCCACCCCAAGCGTGATGCCAGCCGCCTGCAACTCCAGCGGTTTGGCAATCCACGGCGCATGGATGTTTTTGTCACCGAGACCGGCCAACTGCGGCAAATAGCGGCGGATGAATTTGCCCTGTGGGTCAAACTTTTCGCTTTGGCTGACCGGGTTAAAGATTCTGAAAAACGGCTGCGCGTCGCAACCGCAGGAGGCCACCCATTGCCAGCCGCCGTTGTTGGCCGACAGGTCAAAGTCGTTGAGCATTTGCGCAAAATAGCGCTCGCCCCAGTGCCAGTCCAGGCCCAGGTCTTTCACCAGAAAACTGCCTGCCACCATGCGCAGGCGGTTGTGCATATAGCCGGTCTGGTTAATCTGCGCCATGGCCGCATCAACCAGCGGGTAGCCGGTGCGGCCGTCGCACCAGGCAGCAAAAAGCGCATCGGCCTGTGGACCGCTTTCCCATTCAATCGCGTCATATTCAGGCTTGAAAGCAAATTGCGCAACATGCGGAAAATTCGCCAGAATCGAAAAATAGAAGTCGCGCCAGATCAGTTCGCTCAGCCACACCGCAGCCCCCTGGCTGCCGGCCAACTGGCGCTGCCAGGCACTGGCCACCAACTGGCGGATCGACACCGTGCCAAAGCGCAGGTGCACGCCCAGGTAACTCGGCCCCTTGATGGCCGGATAGTCGCGGCTGGCGTGGTAGTTGTCGATGCGCTCGATAAAGGTTTCAAACAACTGCTGGCCGCCTTGCTGACCGGCTGGAATCTTCAGGCTGGCCAGATTGCTGGTCTCGAACCCGATGTCCTGCAGACCTGGCACGGCGGCCCGCAGCCCGGTCGGGCGCGCCGCCAGCCGGGCCGCCAGTGGCCGGGCATCGTGATCCCGCAGTTGCTCGGCGCTCAGGCGTGACAGCCAGTTGTTTTTGTACGGGGTGAACACCCCATAGACCGTGCCGCCTTGGGTCAAGATCTCGCGGCCCTCAAAAATCACCTGGTCTTTGCAGGTCTGAAAATCAATGCCGGCCTGCGCCAGCGCGGCCTTGACGCGGGCATCGCGGGCCAGCGCTTGCGGTTCATGGTCGCGCCCGGCAAACACCGACTGCACCGAGAGCTGCTGCGCCAGGCTGACGATGGCCGCATCAGCGGCGGCGTGGCGCACGATCAGGCCGCCACCCTCGACCCCGCCGAGCTGGCGCAGCGCCGCGTCAAGCTCAACCAGCGACTCCCGAATGAACTCGACGCGCCGGTCAACCCGTGGCAAACCATCCAGAATGTCGCGGTCAAACACAAACACGCAGTGCAACTGCCGGCAGCAACTGAGCGCCTGGTGCAGCGTGGCGTTGTCGGTGACGCGCAAATCGCGTCGAAACCACATCAGGCCGGTATCAAAAAGTTGTTTCATGTTCGCCGTTAAAATTGTTTCATGCCCGCAGATTCTGCCCCCATCAACCTGACGAACCATTTTTTGATCGCCATGCCCGGGCTGCAAGACGAGCTTTTTGGACGCAGCGTGGTGTATTTGTGCGAACACAGCCAGCACGGTGCCCTCGGTCTGGTCATCAACAAGCCCTGCGATATTTCACTCAAAAATCTGTTTGACAAGGTCGATTTGCCGCTGACCCGCAAAGACCTGACCGAGGCGCCAGTGTTTTATGGCGGGCCGGTGCAAACCGAGCGCGGTTTTGTGCTGCATGAGGCCACCTTTGCCGCTGCCGAACAGCCCCCGGAGCCGGTGTACTCCAGCACCATGTGCATCGCGGGCGGGCTGGAGATGACCACCTCCAGGGACGTGCTGGAAGCCATATCCACCGGCGGTGGCCCGCGCAAAGTGCTGATTTCACTGGGTTATTCGGCCTGGGGCGAGGGACAACTGGAGTCTGAACTGATGGAGAACAGTTGGCTTACCGTGGTGGCCGACCGGCGGCTTATTTTTGACACACCGGTAGCCCAGCGCTACGCCCAGGCCTTGCAGTTGCTGGGGCTGGAGGCCTGGATGCTGTCGCCCGATGCCGGACACGCATGAGCCTGGGCGCCAACCCGGCCCCGGCCAGCACTGCCGACGCAGTGCGGGTGCCGCCGGGCCTGCAAACCTTTCTGGCACTGGACTTTGGCCTCAAGCGCACCGGTTTTGCGGTCGGCAACCGGCTGCTGCGCACGGCACAGCCGCAGGGCACGATCAGTGCCGAAGGCGATGCCCGATTTGCCAAGATTGCCCGACAACTGCAAGAGTGGCAGCCTGACGCGCTGGTGGTCGGCGTGCCGTTTCACCCGGACGGTGCCGCGCATGACAACACCGCGCGGGCACGGCGTTTTGCGCGTCAGTTGCATGGGCGCTTCAAATTGCCGGTGTTTGAAGTCGATGAGCGCTACACCACCACCGAGGCCCGCAGTGCCGGTGCGCGTGATGCCGATGCGGCAGCGGCCTGCATCATTTTGGAACAATTTTTAAGGAATTTGCCATGAGCCAAACCGGATCGGGTCCATCTTCAGGGGAGCCGGCAGCACAGCAGGCCAGCGCTGTCGGTGCCCTGTTGATGGATGCAGAAGCACTCTACAGCGGACTCGTTGAAAGTGTTGGCGCGCTGCTCAAGCCCGGCATGCGCCTGCTGGGGGTGACTTCAGGCGGTGTCTGGCTGGCGCAGCGGCTGCAAAAAGACCTGGCCCTCACCGAGCCGGTCGGCGTCATCTCTTCTGCCATGCACCGTGACGATTTTGCCCGCCGCGGCATGACCGCTGCGGCGCAGACCAAAATCCCGTTTGAAGTCAACAACGCCCAGATTCTGTTGCTCGATGACGTGTTGTTTACCGGGCGCACCATTCGCGCGGTGATCAACGAACTGTTTGACTTTGGCCGCCCGGCTTGCATCAAACTGGCGGTGCTGGTTGATCGGGGCGGGCGCGAACTGCCGATACAGGCCGACATCTGTGCTGCGCACATCAGCCTGCCCGCAAGCCAGTCTTTGTCGCTGGCGCGCGGTGCCGCAGAACAGTTCACGTTCAATCTGAAAGCGCATTAACCATGCTATACAAGCGCAATTTGCAGCTCAACAAACATGGCGAACTGATTCACCTACTCTCCACCGAGGGTCTGCCCAGAGGCATCATCACGCAGGTGCTCGACACCGCCAGCAACTTTGTCTCGGTAAGCGACCGCGAGGTCAAAAAAGTGCCGCTGCTGCGCGGCAAAAGTGTCTTCAACCTGTTCTTTGAAAACTCCACGCGTACCCGTACCACCTTTGACATTGCCGCCAAGCGGCTCAGTGCCGATGTGATCAACCTCGACATTGCCAAGTCGTCAGCCTCCAAAGGCGAGTCGCTGCTGGACACCATTGCCAACCTGAGCGCCATGGCGGCCGATATATTTGTGGTGCGCCACGGCGCATCGGGCGCACCCTATCTGATCGCCCAGCATGTTGCGGCGCATGTGCATGTGATCAATGCCGGCGATGGCCGCCATGCGCACCCGACGCAGGGCTTGCTCGACATGTACACCATCCGCCATTTCAAGCGAGACTTTGCCAACCTGACGGTGGCCATCGTCGGCGATGTGCTGCATTCGCGGGTGGCCCGCTCAGACATCCATGCCTTGACCACCCTGGGTTGCGCCGAGGTGCGGGTGGTCGGCCCCAAAACGCTGGTGCCCGCCGACATCGCGCAAATGGGGGTGCGGGTCTGCCATACCCTGGAAGAAGGCATCCGGGGCTGCGATGTCATCATCATGCTGCGCCTGCAAAACGAGCGCATGAGTGGCGCGCTGCTGCCCTCTAGCCAGGAATTTTTCAAGAGCTTTGGCCTGACCCCGGAAAAATTGCATTGGGCCAAACCCGATGCCATCGTGATGCACCCCGGCCCAATCAACCGGGGCGTAGAAATTGACTCGGCGGTGGTCGATGGCCAGCAAAGCGTGATCCTGCCACAGGTCACTTTTGGCATTGCGGTACGCATGGCGGTGATGAGCATCGTCGCCGGCAATGGCTCTTGAGCCGCGCGACACCCAACAAAGGCACTGACGATGAACAAGCCTAACAATCTGCTGATCACAGGCGGCCGGGTCATTGATCCGGCTCGCGGTTTTGATCAAAAAGCCGATCTAGCCCTTGCTGGTACTGCTCTGGTAGCTATCGGAAATATAGCGCCCGAGTTTCAGCCAGATCGGGTGCTGGATGCCACCGGCTGCCTGGTGCTGCCCGGCCTGGTGGACCTGGCGGTGCGACTGCGCGAGCCTGGCTATGAACACGCCCGCATGCTGGAGTCCGAAATGCAAGCCGCCATGGCCGGCGGCATCACCAGCCTGGTCTGCCAGCCCGACACCGATCCGGTGCTCGACGAGCCGGGGCTGGTCGAGATGCTGCGGTTTCGTGCCGAAAAACTCCAGCAGGCGCGGGTTTATCCGCTGGGTGCCTTGACGCGCAATTTGCAGGGTGCCACGCTGACCGAAATGGTCGAACTCACTGAGGCCGGCTGCGTGGCCTTTAGCCAGGCCGAGGTGGCGCTTACCGACACCCTGGTACTGCAGCGCGCCTTGCAATATGCCAGCACCTTTGGTTATGCGGTCTGGCTGCGTCCGCAGGATGGCTTTCTGGGGCAGGGCGTGGCCGCCAGCGGCCCGCTGGCGACCCGCATGGGCTTGAGCGGCGTGCCGGTGATGGCTGAAACGATTGCCATGCACACCATTTTTGAGTTGATGCGCGCCACCGGTGCCCGCGTGCATTTGTGCCGCATCAGCAGTGCCGCCGGGGTTGAACTGGTGCGACAAGCCAAGGCCGACGGGCTGCTGGTGAGCTGCGATATCAGCATCAATTCACTGCATCTGATGGACACCGACATCGGTTACTTTGACAGCCGTGCGCGGCTAAACCCGCCGTTGCGCCAGCAGCGTGACCGCGATGCGCTGCGCGCCGGGCTGGCCGATGGCACCATTGATGCGCTGGTTTCAGACCACACGCCGGTCGATGACGATGCCAAGACCTTGCCGTTTGCCGAAAGCGAGCCGGGGGCGACCGGTCTGGAATTGCTGCTCAGCCTGGCCTACAAGTGGCATCAGGACACCGGAGTCGATCTGTGCCGGGCCATCGCGGTGGTCACCCATGGCCCGGCCCAGGTGCTGGGCAGCGCCCTGGGCACCCGCCTGGGCCGCACCGGGCATCTGGCGCCGGGTGGCTTGGGTGATGTGTGCGTGTTTGACCCGCAAGCCAATTGGACCGTGACTGCCGCTGCGCTGCATAGCCAGGGCAAACACACACCGTTCTCGGGTTACGAGTTGCCAGGCCGGGTGCGCTACACCCTGGTCGGCGGGCGTTTGGTGCATCAGGCATTTTGACGAGGAGACACGGACATGGCAAATCAACTGTCAGGCGAAAGCCAGTCCGGTCTGGAGCAAACCGACCAGACCTTCGAGTCGGCCGCAAACTTGTTTCGGGTCATGTCGGCGCCGCTGCGGCTCAAGATCATCAACTGTCTGTGTGACGGCGAAAAAAACGTGAGCTACCTGCTGACCCGGGTCAACACCACGCAACCCAACATGTCACAGCACCTCAACACCCTGTACCATGCCGGCGTTTTGGGCAAGCGCCGCGACGGGGTGCAGATTTTTTACCATATTGCCGACCAGCGGGTGGTGTCGATCTGCCAGGCCGTCTGCCACGCCATTGCCAGCAAGTCGGTTGAGAAAAGCGGCGCTTGACGATGGCGAGCAATCTCGACGCCAGCCCATCGTTTTTGACATAGCGCAGCCGGGCAAAAATTGCTATCGCGTTGAGTTGTTTTTTGAGTTTGGTATCGGCAGATATGGTGGTGCAGCGTGTCGCCGAGCGCGTCCGCCAGGGTGGTCATGACATTCCCGAGGCCACCATTCGCCGCCGCTTTGACGCAGGGATGCGGCTGTTTTTTTGAGGTGTATCGACCCTTGGCAGATCAATGGGTTCTTTATGACAATTCGGGCGATGAGCCCTTGTTGATGGACTGGAGCGACAAGCCATGACAACCCCCAAGCAAGTGAATCAGCCTGTAACCAGCCATGGCCAGATGCTACCCGGTGCAAACGCCGCCATCAAAGGCTCATTTACTGCCCTGCGCAGGGCCGCGTTGCGGGCGCGCCAGGTGGCGCAGCAGACCGGCACTGATTTGATCGTGATTCGTGCGGGCCAGGTGGTGCGCGTATCACCATTGCAAAAAAACACACCCTAAAAATAACAAAAAGGGAGCATCTTGTATATGTGGCTTTCTCGATACAAGCGGCAAGCCGGGTCGAGTCGTCCGCGCAGTGGGAGATCGTCCAGATCAGGATGTCGTTGACCGCATCCCGATCCGTGCCGTCGCCCGTTTGCGAGCCGGCACAGGCCATAATCACCAAGAAAAAAAGAGTCCTCTGTGCTGAAAATTTCCACTCCTTACCAGTCCCAATACATCGCCTGGCTGCTGTCACGACGCATGGGCGCAGACTCGGCTGACTTGCTGGCATCCACTTTGGCAGATGCCCAGGTGGACTTGAACCCGCACCAAGTCGAAGCGGCCCTATTCGCCTTCCAAAGCCCCTTGTCCAGGGGTGTCATCCTGGCCGACGAGGTTGGTTTGGGCAAAACCATCGAAGCCGGTTTGGTCATCGCCCAGCGTTGGGCCGAGCGCAAACGGCACATCCTCATCATCACCCCGGCCAATTTACGCAAGCAATGGCACCAGGAACTGCAAGACAAATTCAGCCTGCAAGCGCTGATCCTGGAAGCCAAAAGCTACAAGGAGATTGTCAAAGGCGGCAACAAACAGCCGTTTGAACAAGCCAGCCGCGTGTTCATCTGCTCGTACCAGTTTGCCAAGACCAGGGCCGACGACCTGCGCCGCGTGCCCTGGAATCTGGTGGTGATGGACGAAGCTCATCGACTGCGCAATGTCTATAAACCCAGCAACGTCATTGGCAAAGCACTGAAAGATGCACTGCCCGATGCCTTCAAGGTGTTGCTCACCGCGACACCCCTGCAAAACTCGCTGCTGGAACTGTACGGATTGGTCAGCATGGTGGACGAACGCGTGTTTGGCGACCTGCCCAGCTTCAGAGACCAGTTTGGCGCGCTGGGCAACCCCGACACCGTGGCTAAACTGCGCGCCCGCATGCAGCATATATGCATGCGTACCCTGCGCCGCCAGGTGCAGCCCTATATCTCGTACACCCGGCGCATCCCCATGGTGGAGCCGTTCACCCCGTCGCAAGATGAGAAACTCGGTGCCAACAAAAAGGCGCTCATCTTCACCGAATCCCGTCGCACGCAAGACTACCTTTTAAAACTGCTGGAACAAAGCGCCTATGCGGGCCAAACCATCCTGTTCAATGGCAGCAACAGCAGCGGCCAGGCCACCTGCATCTACCATGCATGGCTCAAACGCCACACAGGCACAGACCGCATCACCGGCTCACGCACCGCAGACACCACCAACTTGCCACAAAAGTGTCGTGACCACTTTAATGGACTGCGCGAAGCCAAACCCGATCTGGTCGGCATCGCCCTGTTTGACCGGCTGGAACGTGCACTCCAGCCCAATGAGAAATTGAATGAAATCATGTGGTCAAAGCGGGAAATTGAAAATTATTTCTGCACCCCGGAGGTCTTGTCTGGGTGGGCCGTCCACGATGTGGCAGATGACCTCTTTGGGATCGCTGAGCGTGCAACTCGCCAGCGGGCCATGGAAAAAGTCATTGTTGATGTCACGCACTTTTTGGAGATAGACGAAAAATCCCCCTGGTCATCCGATGTCAAGGCCACAGACGAAGTTCTCGACCGGATTTTCAGAGTCTTCTTTAAAGAAATCAACTTGCCCTTGTCTTTCCGCAAGCGTGACTACCATCTGTTGGCGGGGTTTCTCTCCAAGCAGCAAATTGATCAGGAGGTTGTCGAAAAGCTCGATGCCATCGTGGAGGTTGCTTCACGGGCAAAACCTGTGAAGGCATAACTCCCCGTTGCTCGGACCGTCACTGTCACTTGCGATGATCAGAATGCGCTTGTCTTTATTTATCAGCCTTGATCGGATCTTTTATGTATGTCAACAAAATAGAGCTTAAAAATATTCGAGGTTTTGAGAATCTGGAGTTCAGCCTTGCCAGGCCGGATGGAAGCTATGCAGGATGGACAGTTTTCACCGGTGACAACGGCTCTGGAAAAAGTAGTTTGCTTAAAGCCATCGCCGTCGCGCTGACCGGCAAAGATACGGCTCGTGCCTTGCAGCCAAGCTTTCATCGCTGGATTCGTGAGGGCAGCGCAGAGACAGAGGGACAAATTCAATTGACGATTGCACCCCAGAAAGGCGAGGATGATTTTTCTGGCGGCGGGAAAACAGCGTACAAGAATTTCTCGGCGACGATTGTTTTGAGAAAGGTCGGCAAAGAAACCACTACCGAAGTCATTGATTCCCAAAAAACAGCGCGACGCGGTCTTTGGTCTGCCGATGCGCACGGCTGGTTTTCATGTGGATATGGCCCATTCCGGCGTGTTTTTGGCGCTTCCCCGGAGGCGACGCGCTTGATGGTCGGTGCCACCACTGAGCGATTCGTCACCATGTTTCAGGAAGCCGCTTCGCTGTTTGAGGTAGATCAGTGGTTGCGAAACCTGAGCCACAAGAAACTCGAAGGCAAGGCCACTGAAAGCGCGCACCTTGACCTACTGCTTGAAATTCTGCAAGACGACTTAATGCCCAACCAGATCACGGTGGATCGTGTCGATTCCGATGGTTTGTGGCTTAAGGATCGCCATGGCCTGCAACTGGCCTGGAGCGACATGAGCGATGGCTACCGGGCGGCTTTGGCGTTGTTGGCGGACATCCTTCGTCACCTTATCAGTGCTTATGGCATAGAAGGCTTGGCAAAAAAAGATGCCGACGGCAAGCTCAGTATCGTCAAAGGTGGCGTGGTCATGATCGACGAGATTGATGCCCACTTGCACCCCGAATGGCAGCGTGAAATAGGCTTCTGGTTGAAGCAACATTTTCCAAATATTCAGTTTCTCGTTACCACCCACAGCCCCATCATCTGTCAGGCGGCTGATGAAAACGGTTTATTCGTCTTGCCTGAGCCAGGTGGTGATCAGAAGCCCAGAGCGCTGACGCAGCAAGAGTACAACACAGTCATTAGCTCCCGGCCCGACACCATATTGCTGACGGCTGCATTTGGTTTGCAAAACACGCGCTCGCCGCGTGCTGTGCAAGGGCGTGCGCAATACGCCAGGCTGATGGCCAAAGAGCGTGCCGGTGCCAAGCTCAGCAAGGATGAGCAGGCCAAGATCAAACAGCTCCAGTTGTTCGCTGCGACTGACGAGGAACTGTGAACCATGCGGCGCATCCAGCGGGCTGCCTTGCCCACAGCGGCGCAAAGTTATTTGAGCAAACGGCAGTTGGCAGCCAATGACAAACATAAAAATGGTGACCTGAACATTGAGCGCGACTGGAAAAGCGCCAGGCAAACCAGGGCTCTCAAAGCTGTTGTGACCACGTTGCAAACCATGATGGGGCCACGGCAGCGCTGCATGTACTGCCTGGACTCGCACGGCGCGGACATCGAACACTTTCGCCCCAAAACTGTTTATCCGAAGCGCATGTATGAATGGCCGAACCTCTTGCTGTGCTGCACCGAGTGTGGGCGCTTCAAAGGTAATCAATTCCCCCTATCTGGCAAGCAGGCGCTGCTGATAGACCCCACGCGTGAAGACCCCTGGAAACATCTGGACTTCGATCCTGTTACCGGCAATATCAGCGCACGTTTTGATGTGCGGTTGAATGATTGGTCGGCCAAAGGTGCCGCCACCGTTGATGTGCTCAAGCTGGATCGGCGCGAAGCCCTGTCTGCCGGTTACCTGAAAACCCTGCGTCATCTCTCTGGCATTGTTGAGCGGGCTTTGCTGGGTGCTGCCATAGCCGCACCGGCCTTGATGACGGCATTGAAAAACGCCGATGATCACGGCCTCCTGGCTTGGTGTTTCAGCGACCGGGGCCAGACCATCCATCCATTCAAAGAATTGCAGCAGCGACACCCCGCTGTTTGGCGACAGTGTTGCAAGTCGATTTAGCCATCACCACAAAACCCCATGACCCACCAAAAAATGGAACTGACCTGGATTGGCAAGGCTCAGCGGCTACGATCGGCAGCGCATGTAGGAAAACCATGAAACAGCAACTTCTCAAACTCAGTGATGCGTTGGGCGCGTGAATCAATGGGAATGTCCATTGAAGATGTTGCGCAAAAATTAAAGCGGTCACCTCAAGAGGTTATGACGTGGGAGACTCCCAATGGTGCTTCGCCTACCTACGCGCAGTTGGAAAACCTGGCCTACAAGGTTTTTAAGCGACCACTGGCCGTTTTTTTCCTGCCCGCGCCGCCTGATGAAGCGCCACCGACACGCGAATTCAGGACATTGCCGGATGCAGACCTTGAGGCTTTGCACGCCGATACCTATCTTCAAATTCGCAAGGCACATGCCTTTCAAATCACGCTCAAGGAACTTTTTGAAGGAACCCACCAAAATGAACCATTGATATTTCGTAATTTTTCACTTGATGCAAAGCGTTCTATCCCTGTGCAGGCATCTGCTGTACGCAAGACCCTTGGCATTTCGCTTGACGAACAAGTTCGGTGGAAGTCTGATGACATTGCCTTGAAACGCTGGCGTGGCGCTTTGGAGGCAAGCGGTATCTTTATATTCAAAGCGCCTTTCAAGCAAAAAGAAATATCCGGGTTTTGCCTGCCTGATACGGACTTTCCCCTTATTTACCTGAACAACAGCACCACCAAAACGCGGCAAATTTTCAGTCTGCTGCACGAACTTTCGCATCTTCTGCTTAACGTCTCAGGCATTAGCAAATTCGACTCTTCTTATGTGAAACGGCTTCCTGCAAGCGAGCGCCGCATTGAAAAATTTTGCAATGAGGTTGCGGCTGAAATATTGATTCCATCAGCCGACTTTGAAGGACAAATTCAGGATATGCCCGTCAACCTGGAACTGGCGCAAGACCACCTGTTCGCCAATTTGGGAAGCCGCTACGGGGTCAGCCGTGAAGCCGTTTTGCGTCGCCTGCTGGACCTCGGGCGTGTTGGTCAAGCGTTTTATGAGCAAAAAGCCAAGTTCTGGGCAGGCCAGACAAAACCGGGTTCAGGGGGGGATTGGTATGCCTCGAAAAATACCTATTTGAGCGAACGCCTTGCCCGCGAGGTCGTTGGCCGCCACTACCGAAACCAGATCAGTATTGAACAGGCATCTGAATTTCTGGGAATCAAAGCCAAAAATTTTGCTGGCCTTGAGCAGCGCATTCTTCAAGGATCAGTTGCATGATTTATGTGTTTGACACGAGTTCCCTAAGTAAGCTCAAGCATTTTTTTCCAGGTGTTTTCAAGTCTGTCTGGGCCGGACTGGATGCACTGGTTCAGTCAGGTGAGTTGATCTCTACGCGTGAAGTATGGAATGAGATTGAACGTGGCGATGTCGATGCCCATACCAACAACTGGCTCAAGAACCGAAAGCATATTTTCACCACGCCCACGGCAGACGAATATTTTCAGGCGCTGATTGGCGAAAAGCAGCGCCTGATGGGCACACCCGTCGCAGACCCGTTCATTATTGCGTGCGCCAAGATCAAAGCTGCAACGGTTGTCACGGAAGAGCGGCTAAAGCCCAATGCCGCAAAAATCCCGAATGTGTGTCAGCACTTCAAAGTGCCCTGCATTAATCTGGAAACCTTCATGCAAACGCAGGGCTGGAGTTTTTAATGGCTACACCCCAAAAACTGGAACTGACCTGGATCGGCAAAGACCAGCGGCCACGGCTGGAGCCGCGCATTTTGCTGGAAGACACCAAGCGCAGTTACCACGCCCGGCAGCGGGTGACGGACAAGGATCTGTTTGACAACCGGCTGATCAAGGGCGACAACTTGCTGGCGCTCAAAGCCTTGGAGGCGGAGTTTGCGGGCAAGGTGAAGTGCATTTACATTGACCCGCCATTTAATACGCAACAGGCTTTTGATCATTATGACGATGGCCTTGAGCATTCAATTTGGCTTGGCTTATTGCGAGATCGATTAGAAATAATTTATCGATTGCTAGCGTCTGAAGGAACCCTTTTTATTCACATTGATGATAATGAGTTAGGCTATTTGATTTCTTTGGCAGATGAAGTATTCGGTAGAAATAACCGAATCAGCATTATCGTAACCGTTTAGACCATTTGCGCCTTGCTTCTGCACGTAACGATTCTGGCAAGCGCTGCGCGTGAATCCAAACTTTGACGTAGTGTTTGGCTTTGTTGGTGATCCAGGCTTCGAAGCAGACCTGATCCGCTTTGGCTTCTAGCAGGATCTTTGAA
>CAIQOO010000113.1 GCA_903873485.1 uncultured beta proteobacterium
AAACCAGCCACATCTAGGAGGCTGTCGGACTTGAGTGGGCAACCTATTGATTCCAAACAACTTTTCATATTATGAAATATTGAAATATCTTTATAAATCAACGACTTAGTGATCAAGTCCGACAGCCTCCTAGCGGTGAAAATCCGCCACTGTCGGCAAAAGACCCGAAGCCGAAGTACACCGGCTCAGCATGAAGCCCAAAGAAACGTCGAAAGCTGACCTTCAATTTCGCCGGAAGCAGACGCTCGCATCAGGTGCTGGGAACTCGGAAGCAGTCATTCAGCGTCGCAAATCCACTTTTGCCAATGGTCGTCAACACTGCAGCGTAACCAGTCGGCCGCCAGTGGCCGGTTCCGGGTGGGCCAGTTTCATGATTTCCGATACCGCTCAGCGGCCGTCGTGGCGTTCGCCTCCGTGCCCAATGCCGAATTTGAATTCACCTAACTGCATGCCCAGTATCGGCCGTTGATCCCCTTAATTGAACTCGCCGGATTGACGGCGGAGCTCCTAAAAGGAGCCCTGCCTTTCACCTCGACTACATCTCACCGCCGACATCGACCGAAAAGCCAGGGTCAGGTCGCCAGTTGGCCACCCAGGCGTCAACCTGCGCCGACGGCATGGGGCGGGCGATGCCGTAGCCTTGGGCTAGATCACAGCCAATTTGCAGCAACAGTCTGCAATGGGCCGGGGTTTCGGCACCCTCAGCAACCGCCCGGCGGCCAAACGCTCTCGCCAGTCCCAAAACACCCTTGACAATCGCCAGATCCTCAGGGTCGTTGAGCATGTCACGCACAAAAGACTGGTCGATTTTCAGCGCTTTGACTGGCAGGCGTTTCAGGTAGGTGAGGCTGGAATAGCCAGTGCCGAAATCATCCAGCGCAAACCCGATGCCCATTGCGGCGCACTCGTGGATCACCTTGGCCACTGAGTCAAGTTCGTCAAGCGCGGTGGTTTCCAGCACCTCCAGCTCCAGGTGATGGAGCGGCACCCTCGGATGGGCATTCATTTGGGCTTTGAGCTTTGTTGAAAAATCGGGCTGTTGCAGCTGGTACGCTGAGATATTGACACTGACCGGCAGGTCCAATCCCTGGCCAGCCCAAACTTCAATTTGTTGGAGCGCCGTTTCAAGAACCCACTCGCCCAACTGCAGGCTGACGGCATGGCCTTCAATGTCCGGCAGAAAAAGCCCCGGTGCCAGCAAACCCTTCTCAGGGTGTTGCCAGCGGATCAATGCCTCGGCGCCAACCACCGCACAGGTGCGCAGGTTGACTTGAGGCTGGTAGTGCAGGACAAACTCCCTATCGGCCAGCGCTTTGCGGACTCGCTCCAGGGTTTCGTTTTGCTCGCGCACGCTGCGGTGATGCTCGGCATCGAACAGGTGATAGCGGTTTTTCCCAGCCAGCTTGGCGGTGTACATGGCCTGGTCAGCCTGGCGCAGAAGTTGGTCGGCGTCGGTTTCTTCGGGTTGCGGGTAAAAGCTCACGCCAACACTGGCCGAGACGTTCAGCGCCAGATCATCCACCAGTATTTGGCGGGAGGCTACTTCCAGCAAACGGTCGATGAGTGTCACGCTGTCATGCACGTCCTGCAGATCAACAAACACAGCCACGAATTCATCACCGCCCAGCCGGGCAAACGAGTCGCCCTCGCGCAATATGGCTTTGAACTGGGTGGCTAGAGTGGTCAGCAACTGGTCGCCAACAGTGTGGCCGTAGTTGTCATTGACAGCCTTGAAACCGTCCAGATCCAGATAGGCCACAGCCAGTTGTAGCCCGCGTCGCTTGCTTTGCATCATGGCCTGGTGGATGCGATCGGCCAGCAGTACCCTGTTTGGCAGTCCAGTGAGATGGTCGTAGTGGGCAATACGTTCCAGATAGTGCTGGTGTTCTTTCTGGAAACTGATGTCCGAAAAGCTACCCACCACGCGCAGCGGCTGACCCTGCGCATCGCGTTCCACCACCTGACCACGGTCTTGTACCCAGATGGGTTTGCCATCCTTGCGCATGAGCCGGTGTTCGGAGTGGTAGGCGGTGCTCGTGCCTTTGAGCAAATTCTCCAGGCGTTCGCGCACCACTTGCCGGTCGTCGGGGTGGATCAGCGTCTCAAACGCGTCGACGGTTTCTGGCACCTCACCCACGCTGTACATCAGGGTTTCGTACCACTGGCGGTTGTGCAAGACTTTGCCAGTGGGCAGATGCCAGTCCCACATACCTTCACGCGTGATTTCCAACACTTGTTGCAGGCGCTGTTCGCTCTCGGTGACCTGGCGCTGCGCCCGGATCAGATCCGTAATGTCTTGCGCCAGCACCAGAATACGGTTCTGCCCGTCGCTGTTCTTGAACGGTTTCTTGATGGAGCGGTAGTGGTGCATGTCGCCAGTGGCAGCATCACGGCTGTCTTCATACACCACTTGGGTTTCGCCCTTGTCCATGATGTCCAGCACATTTTGGCGGAAGAAATTGGCCAGCTCCTGTGGCACACCAAAGTCACCATCATGCTTGCCGATCATGGCTTCGGGAGTGGTGCCATACAAGCGGGCTACCGCCCGGTTGCCCAGAAGAAAATTGCCTTCGTGGTCTTTAAGAACCAGCGGATCAGGAATTTCGTCGATGACGGTGTGCAGAAAGGCCTCGCTGGTGCGCAGCGCACGTTCCGCTTTGTTTCGCTCGGCGATATCTATGTCGATGCAATACATCTGGGGCTCACCGGCGCTGCTTTTGAGCATCACATGGCTGGAGTAGACCTCCACGGGCGCCCCGTCAGCTGCTTGCAGGGTCAGTTCGGCTGAAGGAATGGCTGGGCCGCCCAGCGTCCAGGCATTCACAAAGCCGACCACAGCTTCACGCATGGGCTCGGGAATGATAAGGTCTTCAAGCTGGCGGCCCAGCGCCTGTTCACGCGTGTAGCCGTAGACTGTCTCGCTGGCCCGATTCCAGTAAATCACACGGCGATCTTTGTCGTAACCTTGCACTGAAATCGCCGGAAGATCCTCAAAAATGGTCTTGAAGCGGTACTCGCTCTCGATCAGCGCGTCTTCGGCGCGCTTGAGGTCTGTGATGTCGCGGGCAATGCCAAACAGTCCAATGATCTGACCCTCACCATCGGCGATGGGGTACTTGCGGTTGTCGACCCAGCCGAAGTGGCCATCGTTGGCCAGATAAGCCTGCACTTCATGCGCGATATGCAAACCTGCAAAAACCTGCTTTTCAAGGCGGTAATAGGCGTCGGCAAACTCCTCGGGAAACACGTCGTAGTCCGACTTGCCGATCAGGTCGGTCCAATGCTCGGAAGGGTCGGTGATGCTGACCAGGGTCTGGCTGGCACCAGTAAAGAGGTGGTTGCGATCCTTGAAATACAGACCTCTCGGAATCTCCCAAAAAACCCTTGAAGTTTTGGACAACTCGCAGTCTTGCAGCATCGCTCACATGGGTGAGTCTCCGACCTCGACACG
>CAIQOO010000114.1 GCA_903873485.1 uncultured beta proteobacterium
CCATCAGAATTTTGCCATCGAGTTGAAGGGTAATGCCGATAACCAGATCATTCGATCCAAAGAAATCGGTGGTCAACTTGCCATCGCCATCAAAGCCGGTGTCCAGGCTGCCATTGACGTTGTAGCGGGCCAGGGCGAAGTTCGAATTTGGGTAATCTCCGTTTGATCTCGCTACCAGAATCTTGCCATCGGGCTGTAAGGTGATGCTGCTGTTGGAGTAAGCTTGGCCAAAATCGGTGGTCAGCTTGCCATCACTCACAACAAAACTAGGTGCTGTATTGACCGCCAGCAGCCCCGCCAGGTCATTGACCGGCAAACTGGCAACCTCCACGCTGCCAATGCCTTGCTCCAGCACCCAATCCCCGCCCAGCGCCGCCGCACCGGTCGCATCATCCGAAGCCGCCACATCCGCCCCGGTGGCCTGCGCCAGCGCCGCAACAAACGCCGCCCCTTCTGTCCCCGCCGCCACATTGCAGCCATACAGCAAAATATCCCCGCCAGCGTTCAACGCAGCCCCAATGTCGGCAAGCTGCGTCCGATACGCCGCCAGATTCCCGCCATCAAGCACCGTGCTGCCCAAAACCAGCGCCCCCTGACTGCCATGCGAAATGACATGAATCGCCCCAACACCGCTGCGCCCGGCCAGCCAGGCCGCCATCTGCCCCAGCCCGTCCGACTCCCCGTCCAGCACAAACACCTCCGCCGTGTCGGCCAGACCGTCGATCAAGGATGCATAGTGGCTAACGCGCGCGTCAACGAAAACAATGGTTTTGGTGGTCATAAAAAGTCAAAGTTGAGTGAAATGAAGCGCAAGGTGAAGAACTGAACATGGCCCAAAGGCCGGTGCGACAGAGTCGATGATTGGCCGCGTCGGCGGTCCTGCAGGCCGGTCAACCTATGCCGCCAGCCGTGCCATGGACTATAGGTGCCGCCGCCGCCGCTGTCGATCACCCGAATGGGTGGTTTTTGCCGTTATTTTGATTTTTTTAACCACCCAAGCCGGACCAGCCAGAATCAAACATAAGGCGATTCGAACAGACAGGCCAATTTGGCTGCCAGGCATCAACCGGCATGGACATCCAGCGCAGGCGCTGCCTGGTCGTTCGTTTCGTTAAAAACGTTACCGTTCACGGTGAGCTTGGCCTGTCCTGAGCTTCGCCCTTGGGTCGAACCGCGATGGTCAATCCTGATGCCCGCAATACAATGTACGCATGATTAAGTTTGACCCGAACCCAGTCAAGGCGGCAATCAACCTCAAAAAACACGGTGTTTCGTTCGAGGAAGCGCAAACGGTTTTCTATGATGACTTTGCCGTCCAGTTCTTTGATGCAAGCAGTTCTGCTGACGAAGACCGCTTCTTGCTGCTCGGCATGAGCACCGGTGCCAGACTCCTCCTGGTCTGCCACTGCGAACGAGATTCTGGCCATTTGATCCGCATTATTTCGGCACGCAAAGCCACCAAACGCGAAAGTGTTTTTTATCGAGGCGATCAACCATGAAACCTGAATACGATCTGTCTGTCTTGAAGTCGCGTCCAAACCCCTACGCCGCCAAACTTAAAAAACCGGTGACGATACGACTGTCGGAAGACGTGCTTGGCTATTTCAAAGGCATGGCCGCCGAGGCGGGTGTGCCCTACCAAAGCCTGATTAATCTCTATCTGCGGGACTGCGTCATGCAGCACCGAAAAATTCAGATGGCCTGGCCAGCCAGAGCCTGCTGACTGCCATGCGCCATGACGTGAATCGCATCAACGCCGCTTTGCCCTGGTTGGTGTTGCTATTGAATATAGAGCTATCAGCGCAGATGTGGCATGGGCTAGAGGCTGATTTCTTCTATAAAACTCAAACGACCATAAGGTTGACCAGGGCCAAGTCAGCCACACCCATCAGCGTCATCATTGCTGGCGATGCGATGAAAGACCGGCTGGCCCGGCTGCCGCGCAACCGCTGACTAAAATCCCTGGCATGACCCACCAGGACGACGATGCCTCGTACCGCTTGCTGTTTTCGGCCCCCGAACTGGTGCGCGATTTGCTGCTGGGTTTTGTGCCTGACGATTGGCTGCACGGGCTCGATTACACGACCCTTGAAAAAGTGCCCGGCAGCTACATCAGCGACGACCTGCGCAGCCGTGCCGACGATGTG
This sequence comes from uncultured beta proteobacterium, assembly GCA_903873485.1. Classification (GTDB taxonomy): domain Bacteria; phylum Pseudomonadota; class Gammaproteobacteria; order Burkholderiales; family Burkholderiaceae_C; genus Rhodoferax. Next base: position 2,148 of record CAIQOO010000114.1, read on the forward strand.
ATCTGGCGCATCCAGGCCGATGGCCAATGGGTTTATCTCTACATCCTGATTGAATTTCAAAGCACGGTGGACCCGTGGATGGCGGTGCGCGTGATGACCTATGTTGGCCTGCTGTACCAGGACTTGATCCGCCGCCATGAGGTGCTGGCGCAGCATCGGCTGCCACCGGTGTTGCCCATTGTGTTTTACAACGGCGATGCCAAATGGACCGCTGCCACCGATATCGCAGCACTCATCCCCAAAGTACCCGGTCTGGTCGGCAACTACCTGCCCAGGCTCGAATACCTGCTGATTGACCAAAGCCAATACACTGAAAGCCATTTGGCAGCGCTGAAGAATCTGGCCGCAGTGGTGATACGCTTTGAACGTCCGGACAGCGTGGCGGCGCTGCTGCAACTGATCGACAGCCTGAACGACTGGCTGCAGGGCCAGCCGGAGCTCAAGCGCACCTTTGCCATCTGGATCCGGGCGGTGCTGTTGCGCCGGGGCAAGTTCACGCAGGCGATACCAAAGGTTCGCGATTTGAAGGAGTTAAAAATGTCACTGGCAACACGGTTTGATTTGTGGGCGCAGCAATATCGTCAGGAGGGTGAGCAAAGAGGCAAGCAAGAAGGCAAGGCTGAATTGCTGCAGCGACTGCTGGTGCGGCGCTTTGGCCCGCTGCCGCATGAGCTTGTGCAGCGGCTGACCAGTGCCACGGCTGATCAGCTTGAACTGTGGGGTGACCAAGTACTCGATGCCCGCAGCCTGGCCGACGTTTTTGCTGAGAAGTAGGCCAGGCCGCCTCACCTTGCCTGCACTGCCAAATGACGTCAATCGCTCCAACGCCACTTTGCCCTGCATTTAATTGCTATCGTAGATATAGCTATCAGCGCAGGTACAGTATGGGCTGGAGGCTGATTTATTCTATAAGACGCAAACCACTGATTTGTCAGCCAAAGTCGCGTCAGCAACACCCATCCGCTTGTGCTCCATCCGGGCTGCCCACTGCGCTGCGGCAAGCCTGAATGCCGCCACAATCAGCACCATGACTGCCGACCCTGCCAAAAAGCCCCCGCGCCACCTGCGCGCCTCCGACCTGCGCTCGGCCGCCTTGCTGGCGACCCAGGCCACCGTGGCGGTTGCCGCAATGTCCGAAGGGGTGCATCAATCGGTGTTGCGCACACTCGGTGCCCCCCACGGCGACACGCCCGAGAAAACCTGGGGCCTGACCGGACTGGTTTACCAGAGCATCACCGGTGTCACCCAATTGATCGGCAAAGGCATGGCCAGCGCGCTGACCCGGCTGGAGCCGCTGCTGCAGCGCATGGAGGGTGAAGCGGACGAGTCGCCAGAGCGCGCGGCGGTGATGGCGGCGCTCAATGGCGTGATGGGCGACCGGCTGCAGGCCAGCGGCAACCCGCTGACCACACCGATGACACTGCGCCACGCCGGCCGGGTGCTGAACCCGCTGCTGCCGGGCAGCGCCGCCATCGACAACGCCAGCGGCAAGCTGCTGCTAGTCATCCACGGCCTGTGCATGAATGAGCTGCAATGGACGGCGCAACATGGTGGTCACAGCGTCAACCACGCCGACACCCTGGCGCAAAGCTTGGGCTACACGCCGGTTTATCTGCGCTACAACACCGGCTTGCATGTGTCACAAAACGGCCAGGCGCTAACCGCCCAGCTCGAAGCTCTGGTCTGCCACTGGCCGGTGCCGCTGACCGAACTGAGCGTGCTGACGCACAGCATGGGTGGCCTGGTCATCCGCAGCGCGCTGTACGCTGCCACCGAGTCCGGCTTGTTATGGCCCAAGCACTTGAAAAACATCGTCTTTCTGGGTACGCCACACCACGGTGCGCCGCTGGAGCGGGCTGGCAACTGGGTCGATGTGATTCTGGGCAGCACGCCTTATAGCCGCCCGTTTGCCAAACTCGGGCAGTTGCGCAGCGCCGGTGTCACGGATTTGCGTTACGGCCATTTGCTTGATGTCGATTGGCACGGCCACGACCGGTTTCGCCGCCGGCCCGACAGCCGGCAACCGCTGCCGCTGCCAGACCAGCCGGCCTGCTTTGCGCTGGCCGCCACCACTGCGGCCCGGCGCAGCAAGCTTGCCGACCAGTTGGTGGGCGACGGCCTGGTGCCGCTGCCCAGCGCCCTGGGCCAGCACGATGATGCCGCGCGGCAACTGGTGTTTGCGCCCGGGCGCCAGCACATCGTCTATCGCACCAACCATCTGCAATTGCTTAGCAGCCCCGAGGTAACACGGCAATTGCTGGCCTGGCTGGGCTAGCCGCCACCAAGCCCCTGCGGCCCCGGCGTAAACTCGCGCGCCCAATAACCCGATAACCGGTCCCGATCCATGAACACATTGCCCGCCCTGCCTTGCTACCTCAATGGCGAATTCACCACCTTGCCCAACGCCAAAATCAGCGTGATGGACCGGGGTTTTATTTTTGGCGATGGTGTTTATGAGGTGGCACCGGTCTATCAGGGGCAGTTGTTCCGCTTTGCCAACCACATGACGCGGCTTGACCGCAGCCTCAAAGAACTGCGCATGAGCAACCCGCTAAGCCACCGGCAGTGGGCCGACATTGCTATGCGCTTAATAGCTGACTACGCAGCATCGACGGGGGCTGCAGACCAAAATGGCAATCAACTGATCTACATCCAGATCACCCGTGGCGTGGCCCTGCGCGACCATGTCATGCTGACCGACATCACGCCCACGGTGTTTGTCATGACCAATGCAATGAAATCACCGAGCGACGATGAACGCCGCCTGGGCGTGGCCTGCGTCACCGCCGATGATTTCCGCTGGGAAAAAGCGCACATCAAAAGCACCAGCCTGCTCGGTGCCGTGTTTGCCCGCCAGATCAGTTTTGACCAGGACGCGGTTGAGACCATCATGTTTCGTGATGGCTTTCTGAGCGAGGCAGCCACCTGCAACGTCTGGATCATCAAAGACGGCAAGGTGCTGGGCACGCCAAAAGACAACCTGGTGCTCGAAGGCATTCGCTACGGCCTGATTGAAGAGATTTGTGCCAGGCAGGGCATCGCCTTTGAATTGCGCCGCATCAGCCAGGATGAAGTGCGCAACGCCGATGAGGTGCTGCTGTCATCGGCCACCAAAGAAGTGCTGCCGGTGACACAGTTGGACGGCCAGCCGGTCGGCAGCGGCCAGCCCGGCCCGGTATATGCCCGGCTTTACGCCGGTTATCAGGAAGCCAAGGCCGAGGTGCTGCAAACGTCCGCATGATGCCGGGAAAGGCCTTGACGGCATTGAAGTCAAATCAGGAGTGTTTCATGGCTGTTCTGACGATTCGAAATGTTGATGACACGATCAAGTCCGCCTTGCGGGTTCAGGCCGCCCAACGTGGGGTATCGGCTTGTCGAACCACCACCTCGGTAGAAAGGCCCTTCGACAAGCTCAGGGCGAACGGTTTCATGATTTGGGTGAACGGTTTCATGATTTGGGTTGGGCATCAGACCATGAAAGTTAGACCCCCGCTGTCCTGCTAACGCAGTTGGGACAGCCTTCGTCGCGAGGGCGCGACTCCCACAACACAGCCGGAGCATTTTGAATTTGTGGGAGTTGCGCCCTCGCGACGAATGACTTCATGACTTTCTTGAATTCTTCCCGGAAATTGCAAAGACTTGACTCGTTAGCGACTATGGCTGCCGGGCTTGAACCATGTGGCCCGGTAGCCTGTTGCTGGCGCGCTGGCGGGCCAGACCGGCAAAGGCTGCCGCTGCCTGTGCAAAAGAGCTGCATCATAAAATCGCGTTTTCAACTTTTACCCAGGGGATCTGATTGATATGATGAAGTTTGCCAAGAACGGGCTGGCCGCCGCCATGCTGCTGGGTTTTGCCCATCTGGCGCTGGCCGCGCCGGCCACCATCGTAAAGTTGCGCACGCATTCCCTCAAGCCGCGCTTGCAATGATGAGATTAACTACGGGGCGCCGGAGACGTTTTCGAGGTCGAGTTGGAAGTGGCAGGACTTGGCAGAGATGTTCGAACAGCGGCTTGTC
>CAIQOO010000115.1 GCA_903873485.1 uncultured beta proteobacterium
CAGCGATCTGGAAACCGCTTTTCACGAGTCGGTTGATGACTATGTCAAGTTGTGCGACAAGCTTGGGCAAACACCGCAAAAACCGGCCAGTGGCAAACTGATGCTTCGGGTGGCACCCGAGATTCACCGCGCGGCCCTGATCGCCGCGCAAGCCAGCGGTCAAAGCCTGAACCAATGGGCAGCCCAGGTGCTGCAAAACGCTGCACACCGATAAAACAATATTAATTTTGTAGCTTCCAGCGCTCGCTCCATCAGCGCTACAAGCTGATTTGTTGGTTAAAAATTATTCCTGAATCAATAGCGAAAGTCATCCACCCTGTGCCTTTAAAAGCCTGTCCGACTGTCGCCACCGACGATGTACTGCTTTTGCGCCCCGTGCTGCAGCCGTGGTCGCTCTGTCGGTGCCTGCCGGTTAACTGTCTGGGCTGGGCGCAGCGCCATGGCACATCGCCAGAATCAGATCGCACACATAGGCATGCGCACTTGTTGCGTCGCTGACGACTGCGTAGCCTTCGCGGTCAATGGTTCCTGCTATGAACCCGGCTTTGACCAACGGATCGTAAATGTCGCTCTCCCAATCGGAATAGCCGAAGGGCCGCTTGCCGTCGAAACATTCGCCTTCATCCCACACACCCATCAACAGCAGGCGCAGGTACTCACGCACGCTCAGATCAGCGCCAGCGCCAGAGCTAAAGCGCGCCTCCAAAGCGGTCTGTAGGCCTTCATCTTTGGACTGCGCCAGTTCGGGCACATATCGGATACCGTCAATCATCACGTTCATAGGTTCATCCTTTCATGGTGGCGGTACGGTGCTGCGGACGGCCTGCGCCGGTGACTGTCACATCCCCCAGACGCTGATTTGCCGCTGGCCATGCTGATGCGCTTCGCGGTAAATTTTGTCTTCCCACAGCACCTTGGGGTTGCGGTCAAAGATCAGCAAATGCGCCTCGTCGGCGGCGCACTGGTCGGCGTAACGGGCGGTTTGTTCCAGGCCAGCGGCCAGCGTGGCGGCGCGGCTTTTGTGCTGGATTTTGAGTTCCAGCACCACTTGCTGCATAGCGCCGGTAAAACCCTGGGGTGTCAGCGGCCACTGCAACAGCAAATCGGTGCGTCCCCGGCCCAGGCCGTATTCACGCGCAATGCGGCCGCCGCCGTTGACGATGCGCTGCAAAAAGGCTTGCAGCAGCAGTTGCGGGCCGGCCTCGTGGTAGGTGTAGCGCTGCAGCCAGCTTTCGGAGTTTTCGCGGAAAAATTGCTGAAAAGCAGTCAGCAGCTTAGGGATGTCGAGGCTGCCGTCTGCGGCAAGGTACCAGGCTTGCTGCTGGTTGATGCCCATCTGGTGGCCCCAGGTCAGCTCGCGCGGAATGACTTCCTGGTAAATGCGGTTGGCGATGCTGATCTGGCCGGGGCGATTGACCTTGATCAGCCCGAGGTCATAGACGTATTGCACATCATCGGGGTGCAGGCCCGAGACATCGCCCCCACTTTCCAGCAGCGGCTCGATCACCCGGCGCACCCGGTCTTCCTTGAGCTTGTCGCTGAGCTGGTCCAGATGCGTGTCGCGGCGCAGGATCAGCGCTTCTCTGGCCTGGCGCATATGTTCGACCGTGACGGTCTGGCTACGCTCGCGCAAGGTGGAGTCCCTGAAACAAGCCTGATACGCCAGCGCATTGACCAGCCAGGGCTGGCCTTGGGTGTCGAGCCAGATTTCTTCCAGCGCGGCTGGCTCAAACATCTGGCCGGTGGCTGCCGTGTGCTGTTGCAGCAGGGCGGTGACATCGGCCTGGGAAAAGTCGCCCAGCCGGATCGATTCGCTTTTGATGTTGAAGGCGCTGCCGCCGGTGATGATTTCGCCGTCAGAGCGGTGAATGCGGTAGTCGCGCACATCGCGAATGCCGCACAGCACCATGCTGTGTGGAAAAGCCTCGGGGCGCTGGGCGTAGCCGGCGCGGATTTGGCGCAGCAGCGAAATCAGGCTGTCACCAATCAATGAATCGACTTCGTCCAGAAAGACGATGATGGGTTTGGGCGATGTGCGGGACGCGTGTTCCAGCACCAAACGCAGCGCATCCTGGCGGTCGGGGCTTTGGGCCAGTGTTCGGGTCCACTGGCATAAGGCCTCGTCACCCCAGTACAGGCTGGCAGCACTGGCAAAAGCACTCAGAACAACCTGCATCGCCGCATTGACATCGTTGCGCGCTGCCTGCGCCCCTTCAATATTGACGTAAATCGCCCGGTACTTGTCTTGCCCGTTAATAGAGCGCATCAGGTGCAGCAGCAAGCTGGTCTTGCCGGTCTGGCGTGGCGCGTGCAGGATGAAATACTTTTGCGCGTCGATCAGGCCAGACAACTCGGGCCAGTTGATGCGGTCGCTGGGTGTCAGGGTGTAGTGGATATCGGGCTTGTTGGGCCCGGCGGTGTTGAATTGTTTTTCCATGGCGCAATGATAGGGTGTTTGGGCAGCAGCAAATCTCAAGCAATGCACTCAACGCCAGCCTGAATCAGCCAATCAGTACTGCCCGGTTTTCCGGCGATGCTGCAAAGCCAATCATCGAGCCGCGATGCCGCTTTTTCCTGGCTGATTTCGATACATAATCTATAGCTATCAGCGCTTATGCAGTATGGGCTGGAGGCTTATTTACTATATAAAACTTAAACCACCGATTCGTTAACCAGCGCCAAGTCAGCCATACCCATCAGAGACAAGGCGAACACGGCGGGTGACGGTGGAAGAGCAAAGTCGCCAATCATCGTCTCCAGCACGATCTGGGCAAGCGCGGCATCGACAATGCCGGTCAGGGTCACGCCGGCTGCGGCACCACTGGCATCGGGGTCAAGGTAAATGCTTGTGGTGTTGCCAAAGGGGTTTTCCTGGATGCTCACGCCGGGCAGCAGCTTGAACTGGGCTTCGGTGTAGGTGGTGGCATTGCCGGTGTTGACAAAGATCAGCTTGTCCTTCGTCACGTCAAAGCCGTTGATCGTGACTTCGCCATCACCGGCCTTAATGGCCCGCCCGTTGACCCACTGAAAGTCGTAGCGGAATTGTTCTGCCGCGCTGCCGGCCGTGACCGTGCCGGAGCTTAGGTCAATGACCCCGGCGTTGCCGCCACCACCGTTGCCGGGCACCACAAAGTTGGGGTTGCCGCTGACCGGCGCGCCACCCACTGCCGGAATGCTGACACCCAGGGCGGCACCAAATTGGGCGTAACTCAGGCTGCTGGCGCTGTCGTTGCCGGGCGCATTGGCACCAAGCTGGAAGCTGAATCTGGATGCGCCCAGTATCTGCACAATGGCACCGGTGGCGAGGGTCAATTGAACCGCATCGTTGTAGAAGAAACTGGCGCTGATGGTCATGGCATCAACGCACTGGATGACGTTGCTGCCCTCGGTGTCGGTGATCTTGGCAGTGATGGCTCCGGCGAGTGTGTACGGGCTGATGATATAGGTGTCGTTGCCGCCGCCGCCCAGATAACTGTTGCCGCCCGAGGGAATGAAAAAGTCATTGCCCAGCGTGCCCGGCACGGTGTAAGAGCTGCCGGCAGTGGCCGGGGTGGGCGCAGGTGCTGCCGCAAAGCCGACCGGAACGCTGTAGCCAGTGGGATTTACGGTCACCGGGCTTGATCCGCTGGGCAGGGAGGCACCCAGCGCAGTGGCAAACTCGGCATAGCTTTGCGCGTTGGCAGCGTCGCCCGCCGGAGCATTGGCACCAAGCTGATAGCTGAACTTGCTGGCCCCCAGAATCTGCAGCTTGGCACCAGTGGAGAGGGTCAACTGGGCGGCATCGCTGTAAAAGGTGGCAGCGCTGATGCTCATGCCATCCACCCACTGGACGATATTGCTGCCTTCGGTGTCGGTGATCTTGGCAATGACGGCACCGGTCAGCGTGATCGGGCTGATGACATAGGTGTCATTGCCGCCGCCGCCCAGATAGCTGTTGCCAGCCGAGGGGATAAAGTAGTCGTGGCCGATGGTGCCGGGTACGGTGTAAGAGGGTGCAGGCGTGGAGCCAGCGGCGGTAGTGAAGTTGTAGTCGGTTGAACCGACATAGGGGTTGCCGGCCAGATCCTGGATACTGCCGGCGCCGAATTCGACGGTGTAGCCGGTACTGTTGGCCAAATCCGCAGTGGGGTTGATCGTCAGTGTGCTGCCTGCAATCGACAGATTGCCGCTGCTGGCGGCATCAAAGCTGGCAACCGTCACCCCGGCGGCAGTTTTGAGAACGATGTTGCCGGTGCCCCTTGCAATGGCTTCGCTGAAGGTGACGACGATATTGCTGGCAATAGCCACTCCGGCGGCTTCATCTGCCGGGCTGAAGCTGGCAACGGTAGGGGCGGTGGTGTCAGCGACTGCCGTGACCAGCGCCGACAAGGTGTAGGCACCGGTGCCAGAAGCAAAATCTTCGACCGCAAGGAAATAGGTTCCGTTGGTGGTCGCCGTGTAGCTGATGCGGGCGTTTGGGGAACCACCGCTGTCATCGTCAAAAGCCACCTGCACCGCGCTGGGGTTGAACAAAACCAGGTAGGGGTCTGTCAGTCCGCCTGTTGTTCGGACAAGATTGAACTCATAGGTCGATCCCGCTGTAAGAATCACCTTGAACCAGTCGGCATCAGCGCTGGTTTCGATGATGCCGGTTGACGATCCGCCGATGCTGACGCTGCCGGTGGTGGCGGTTGTACTGGCGTAGTCGTCAACAATAGCAGCGGCAGCAGTGGTGAAATCGTAGTTGGTAATACCGGCATAGTTGTTGCCCGCCAAATCCTTGACCGTGCCGGCGGCGAACGTGACGAAGTAGTTGGTGCTGTTGGCCAGGGTGCTGGTCGGGTCGATGGTCAGGGTGCTGCCCGACAGGGTCAAGCGCAGGCTGCTGGCGGCATCAAAGGTTTCAAGGATGATGCCTGCGGCGGTCTTGAGCACAATGCTGCCGGTGCCACGGCTAATGGCCTCGCTGAAGTTCAGCACGATGTTGCTGCCAGTAGCCACCCCGCTGGCACCATCGACCGGGCTGCTGCTTAGCAGCGTTGGTGCCACCGTGTCGCTGCCGCTCAATTCACTGGCGGGGCGCAGCACATCGGCAAACTGGAAATACTCCACCCGCGAGAAGGTGTCGGTGCCGCTGGCAGCGCCGCTGATGGTGTAAAGGTTCGAGAGGCTGCTGTAGCTAAACGAGTAGCTCGCAAAGGTGCCCGACAACACCGCCGTGTCGGTGCCAGCCTCGCCATCAATGGTGTCATCGCCAGCACCGCCAGTCAGGGTGTCGTTGCCACCACCACCGAGCAATTGGTTGTTGGCATCGTTCCCAATCAGCGTGTCGTTGCCAGCACCGCCGCTGGCGTTTTCAATGATGCAGTTGTAGGCAATGGCCAGATTGTTGGTGCCGTCGTAGGTCGGCTGGGTGCCGCTGCTGGTGTAGCCAGCCGGCAACGGGTCTGACGGGATGGACAGGCTGGAAAAGCCCCCGGCCCGCAAGTCGATTTTGCAGTTGTTGGAAAAGTTCGCCACCGAAATCGTGTCGGTGCCCGCTGCATCCCAAATTGTGCGAAAAAATGGCTTGGCCGGGTCAAAGCTATAGACATCGTTGCCGCTGTGGTAGCTGGTGTTGGCACCATACAGGTATTGAATGGCCGCCACGTCGTACAGCATGGGCGTTTCGGGCTGAACATAGAAGGTCTTGAAGCTGTAGCCGCCAGTGCCATTGGCGGTCACGGTGCGAAAGATGGCGTTGGGATGCTGGGTATAAGACATCACCGTGTATTGCTCAGAGTCCTGGCTGGTGGGCAGCACGGGCGAATCCGAAAATGGGTGTTTCAGGCCCAGCGCGTGGCCCAATTCATGGATAAGCGTCCCAAAAGCGGAGCCAGCCGGTTGCCAGCTAGCAGCATCATAAGATCCCATGGTTGGCTGCGACAGCCACACATCGCCGCCACTGGCCCAATAGTTGTTGGGGTAACCGGCCCAGGCGGCAGCGCCGGACTGGGTTTTATTGGTCCAGGCAAAGCGCAGGTCGCCGACATTGGTCGAGCTTTCAGAGACCTCGGTAAATGTGACGTTGGCCACGTTGCTCCAGGTGGCTAGCACATTGCGCACAGCAGCTTGCTGTGTGGCTGTGAGCGCAAAGGCACTAGACGGCTCGCTGAGGCTGGAATAGTTGGGATCCGAGGCCCAGATGGCAGTGGCCGAGGAAGTCCAGGGAAAGCTGAAGCTCAACGCGGTGCCGTTGCCCGGGCCAGATCCCCACTGAGTGCCACCCAATAGGCTATCGATGGAGTTGGTGCCGGTAGCTGCCGAGGCACTGGTGACGTGTTGGGTATTAAAACCGTTTTGTGAGCTTGGCATGGTGAGTCCGTTTGAACGAAGACCTGATCATAGTTGCGAGGATATCGAGTTTGGCACCATGCTACCCAAATACAGCGTCCTGGTTATCTTGTGCGATGACGTGAACGCTCCAACACCGCTTCGTCCTGATCATTTTGCTATTTAATATAGAGCTAACAGCGCAAGCGGGGTATGGGCTGAAAGCATATTTTTTATATAAAACTCAAATGAACGATTCGTTCACCAGGGCCGGGTCAGCAACACCCACCAGCGTCAAGCTGATGGGGTCGCCGTTGGCATTGGTGCCAAAGTTGATGATGGTGTCGCCGGTAATGCCATTGGGCTGCACCGCAATGCCGTCGATGCCGTTGAGGGTGCTGAGCTTGACGGCACCGAGTGCGGTCACGCTGTCGATGGTCAGCTTGTCTGCCGCAACCGCAAAGCCGTTGATGGAAATTTGCGTATCGGCTGCCGTGGCCTTGGCATCTGCCACATTGAAAGAGAAGTTGTCGGCTTGTGCCATCGCCGTGACCGGTGCTGTTGTGCCAGCCGCCAGGATTGTGGGCGAAATTCCGCCACCAATCACCACAGCCCCGCCGGATGCAATGGCCGAGCCGGTCGGCATCGTCAGCCCGAGGATATTTGTCACAAAGCTGGCACATGATGACCGAGGGCGACAACCCGCCAGTCGGCTTGCTGCTGTGTACCGGCAAAGACCAGGCGCTGGTGCAATACGCCACCGCCAGCATCGACAACCGGCTGTTTGTCTCCAAATACGAGGTGGCGCTGCCGTCACGGCAGGCGCTGGAGCAGTTCATGCAGGCACAGCGGCTGGCGCTGTTAGGTCATGACTGAACCGCCGGGTCATCAAACCTTGCCCATGCAGCTACGGTGCAATTTCTGGTCTATCAAGCCGAGATTCGCAACGTCTATGCCAAAGGGGAGTTGCTGTCGGAGTCAACCATCCGGAAATTCTGGATAGTTCAGCAGGAGGGGGCGCGGCAGGTGGCGCGCGAGCTTGATGGTGACAACCCGCCAGTTTGCCGGGCCAATGACCGGCAACAACTTGCCACCCTCACGCATTTCTCCCTTGAAAACCCGCTGCGCGCCACAAGCTAACCGGTAACTTTGGAGGATTTACCATGCGACACGAAAAATTGACGACCAAATTTCAGGAAGCACTGGCCGACGCGCAATCGCTGGCTTTGGCCAATGACCATGCCTATATCGAGCCGGCGCACCTGCTGGTGGCCATGCTCAAGCAGGAAGACGGCCCCAAAGCCTTGCTGCAGCGCGCCGGGGTGAACGTGCCGGGGCTGCTCAAGGGGGCCGAGGCGGCGGTGAAAAAGCTGCCGCAAGTCACCGGGCAAGACCAGGTGCAAGGTGGGCCGGAACTGGGCAAACTGCTGCAGGCCACCGAGAAAGAAGCCCTGAAACGGGGTGACCAGTTTGTTGCCGGCGAGCTGTTTTTGCTGGCCTTGTCCGAGGCCAAAGGCAGCTTGGGCGAACTGGCGCGCAGCCAGGGCCTGACGCGCAAAAGCCTTGAGAGCGCCATCGAGGCGGTGCGCGGTGGCCAGAGCGTCGATAGCGCCAATGCCGAAGACCAGCGCGAATCGCTCAAAAAATACTGCCTGGACCTGACCGAGCGCGCCCGCATGGGCAAGCTCGACCCGGTGATTGGCCGCGATGACGAAATTCGCCGTGCCATTCAGGTGCTGCAGCGCCGCACCAAAAACAATCCCGTTTTGATTGGCGAGCCGGGTGTTGGCAAGACCGCCATTGTCGAGGGCCTGGCGCAGCGCATTGTGGCCGGTGAAGTGCCCGAGTCGCTCAAAGGCAAGCGGGTGCTGAGCCTGGACATGGCGGCGCTGCTGGCCGGCGCCAAATTTCGGGGCGAATTTGAAGAGCGCCTGAAAAACGTGCTCAAAGATCTGGCCAAAGACGAGGGCCAGACCATTGTGTTCATTGATGAACTGCACACCATGGTCGGTGCTGGCAAGGCCGAAGGCGCAATGGATGCCGGCAACATGCTCAAACCCGCGCTGGCGCGTGGCGAACTGCACTGCGTCGGTGCCACCACGCTCGACGAGTACCGCAAGTACATCGAAAAAGATGCCGCCCTTGAGCGCCGCTTTCAGAAGATATTGGTCGGCGAACCCACGGTGGAAGCCACCATTGCGATTTTGCGTGGCCTCAAAGAGCGCTATGAGAAGCACCACAATGTCGAGATCACCGACCCGGCCATCGTCGCGGCGGCAGAACTGAGCCACCGCTACATCACCGATCGCTTTTTGCCTGACAAGGCGATTGACCTGGTTGACGAGGCGGCCAGCAAGGTCAAGATCGAGATGGATTCCAAGCCCGAGGTGATGGACAAAAAAGACCGCCGCCTGATCCAGTTGCAGATTGAGCGCGAAGCCGTCAAAAAAGAAAAGGACGAGGCTTCGCTCAAGCGCCTTGAACTGATCAACGACGAAATCAGCTCGCTGCAAAAGGAAATCGCCAATCTCGATGAAATCTGGAAAGCCGAAAAAGCCAGCGCGCAGGGCAGTGGCGACCTGCGGGAACAAATTGATCAGCTCAAATTCAAAATTGAAGAACTCACCCGCAAGGGCGATTTCAACAAGGTGGCCGAATTGCAATACGGCAAACTGCCCGAACTGGAAAAGCAACTGAAACAAGCCCAGGCCAGCGAGACCACACGCGCTGAGGGCGCCGCTCCGCGCCTGCTGCGCACCCAGGTCGGTGCCGAAGAAATTGCCGAGGTGGTGAGCCGGTCCACCGGCATCCCGGTGGCCAAAATGATGCAGGGCGAGCGCGATAAATTGCTGCAGATGGAAGCCAAACTACATCAGCGTGTGGTCGGGCAGGACGAAGCCATCAGCGCGGTCGCCAACGCCATTCGCCGCTCCCGTTCGGGTTTGTCAGACCCGAACCGGCCGACTGGCTCGTTTTTGTTTCTTGGCCCAACCGGAGTTGGCAAAACCGAGTTGTGCAAGGCGCTGGCCGGTTTTTTGTTTGATTCCGAAGAACACCTGATTCGCATCGATATGAGCGAATTCATGGAAAAGCATAGCGTGGCACGCTTGATTGGTGCGCCTCCGGGCTATGTTGGCTATGAAGAAGGCGGTCACCTGACCGAAGCCGTGCGGCGCAAGCCCTACAGCGTGCTGCTGCTCGACGAGGTTGAAAAGGCGCACCCGGATGTGTTCAATGTGCTGCTGCAGGTGCTCGACGATGGTCGCTTGACCGATGGCCATGGCCGCACCGTTGATTTCAAGAACACGGTGATCGTGATGACCAGCAACATCGGCTCGCCGATGATCCAGAACATGGTCGGGCAGGATTATGAGGATATCAAGGATGCCGTGACGGCCGAGCTGAAAAACCATTTCCGCCCCGAGTTCTTGAACCGCATTGACGAAACCGTGGTGTTCCACTCGCTTGATGCCAGCCACATCGCCGAGATTGCCAAGATTCAGTTGGCGGTGCTGACCGAGCGCTTGGCGCATCTGGAGCTGGGTTTGCTGGTCAGCGATGTGGCGGTGGCAGAGCTTGCCAAGGTCGGCTTTGACCCGGTGTTTGGCGCCCGGCCGCTCAAGCGCGCGATTCAGCAACGCATTGAGAATCCGCTGTCCAAATTGCTGCTGGAGGGCAAGTTTTTACCCAAGGCGACGATTCACGTCGGTGTCGATACGATCCGGGCACCGGGGCAGTTCAGCTTTTCATAAAAACGTCGGCAGGTGTTCAACCGTCCGCCAAACGCCCCAAGCCATCGGGCAGGCGGACGGTTTATCCCTAAAATCAGGCGCAACTCAATGTCTGCCTGCATCTGCCAGGCCCCAAGCGCCATGACTACCGAAGAAATCAGTTTCACCGACCTGATCGCATCGTCGATCCATGACATGAAGAATTCGGTGAATATCCAGGTTCACAGCCTGGAACTGATTGCCAAAGATGCGAAAGCACGCGGCGACCTGGAAGCTTTTGAGCGTTTGGTGATGGTGATTGCGCAAGCGCACCGCATGAACGCCAACCTGATACAACTTTTGACGCTGTACAAGTTTGGCAAATCGATTTATCCGCTGGATATTGCCGAGCAGTCGGTCGCCGATGTGATCTCTGAGGCGCTGTTGCAGACCCAGGCGGTGCTTGATTTCAAGTCAATCACGGTCGAGGTGGACTGTGCCGAAAATTGTTACTGGTATTTCGACCATGATCTGGTGACCGGTGTGTTGCTCAACGCGCTTAACAACGCCATCAATTACACCCAGGACAAAGTCCGCATCGCGGCACGCCTGTCCGATGGCCTGCTGGTGCTGCGGGTTGAGGACAATGGCCGGGGCTACCCCGCCAACATGCTGCACAGCGATTTGCTCAGCGCCAGCAAGGGCGTCAATTTTTTCAGTGGCAGCACCGGACTGGGTTTCTATTTTTGCTCTCAGGTCGCCCACATGCACCAAAACGCCGGTCAATGCGGCACGCTGACGATTGAAAACGGCGGGGTCTATGGGGGTGGATGCTTTGTTGTCAAGCTGCCTTGAATGCCGATTTGACTGAGCGCAAACGATGACTTTTTCATTCAAGCAAGCCAATGCCCTGATCATTGACGACTTTCAGGGCATGCGCACCATGTTGCGCGACTTTGTCAAGAATATGGGCGTGCTGCACATTGACACCGCCAGCAACGGCAAAGATGCCATCAGCCACCTGAACTCCAGCAAATACGAGATTGTCATTTGTGATTACAACCTGGGCCCGGGGGCCAACGGTCAACAGGTGCTTGAAGAAGCCAAGCTGCGCAGCCTGACCGGTGTGTCTACCATCTGGGTCATGGTCACTGCCGAAAAGACCACCGACATGGTGATGGGGGCGGCCGAAATCAAGCCCGATGATTACCTGCTCAAGCCGATCAGTCAGGTGCTGCTGCAAAGCCGTCTGGAGAAACTGATGGCCCGCAAGCAGTCGTTGGGGGTGGTTGAGGCGGCCATCCGGGCCAAGGATTTTGCTGCCGCCATTGGCCACTGCGATCAGTTGCTGAAAACCCAAGCCGTCAACCCGCAAGAGGTGTTGCGCATCAAGAGCGATTTGTTGCTGACGCTGGGGGATTACGCAGCGGCCAGAACGTTGTTTGAGTCGGTGCTGGCGGTGCGCAACATCGCCTGGGCCAAAACCGGCCTGGGCAAAACGCTCTATTTCACCCAGAACTATGCCGGTGCCCTTGCCCTGTTTGGACAAGTGCTGGCTGACAATCAGATGTACATTGAGGCGGCCGACTGGCTGGCCAAGACCCACGAGGCCATGGGCGACGGGCTGCTGGCACAGCAAGTCTTGCTTGAAGCGGTCAAGCTGTCGCCCAATTCACCGGTGCGGCAGAAAAACCTGGGTGACACCGCCCTGAAAAACGGTGCGCTGGACCTGGCGCAGACGGCGTTTGAAAAAAACATCAAGATCAGCGAATTTTCGGCGCACAAAAACCCGGCAGTCTATGCCCGGCTGGCCGAGGTGCTGATTGACAAAGGCGAGTCGCAAGAGGCGTTGAATGTACTCAAGCGCAGCAAGGCAGACTTCCGGTTCAACCCGGCGGCCGCTTTGCAGACCGCTGCGGCAGAGAGCCGGGTGTATCAAAAAATGGGCGAGTTTGACAAGGCGCAGGCGGCGCTGGCCAGCGCCGAGCAATTGACCGAACAGTTGGCCGGCAGCCTGAGCACGGAATTGCTGCTGGAGGTGGCCCAGTCGCAATTCAGGCTCGGTTACAAGGACAAGGCTTGCAGTCTGCTCGGTCAGGTGATCAAAAGCAACCACGAAAACCTGGCGATTGCCAGCCAGATTGAGGCTATTTTTGTCGCCGAACATCTGCAGCAAGAGGGCCAGGCCCTGGTGGCATCGGCTCGGCAGGAGGTGATCGACATCAACAACCAGGGCGTGGTGTTGGCCAAACAAGGCCATTTTGAGCAAGGCGTGAAATTGCTGCGCAAGGCACTCAAACAATTGCCCGGTAGCGAAGCCATCAACATCAACCTGTGTGGTTTGTTGATTGGGCAGTTGAGCAAAGAGGGTTACAAGGAAGCGCTGGCCGCCGAGGCCCGTTCCCTGCTGGATCGGGTTCATGAGCAGAACCCGGCGAACAAAAAATATTACGCCTATTCATTGGTGCTGGCGCGGCTGCAGCGGGCCTGAGTGCAGTTGGTCGGAGTTTTCATCTGGTGTTTCAGAATAAGCAGCGCGACTGCCATCCGAGCCGGCCAATGGCACAGACGGGCACCGCTGCAGGATAATTCAATCAGCATTCATCATCGGAGGTGTCATGGCAAGGAAACACGTTTTTTCAACCCGGCTGCTGACAGGTGCACTGGCACGCATGTTGGGTCTGTCCATTCTGACGGTCGCTGCCCTGGCTGGTTGCGGTGGCGGCAGCGGCGGCGTCAGCACCAGTTCTGGCGAGCCGACGCCAGCACCTGCACCTTGGTCGTTGCGCCCGGCCACCGAGGCTGGGCTGACCAGCTATTTCCGCCAGGCACTTGGGCCATCTTCAAAAAACTACATCGGCAGCATTTGGGCCATGGACTTTCCTGTCGCCGTAGAGAACACCACGGTACCTGCCGCCACACCTGGTGCGGCACCGGGTGTGGCAGGGTCCGTTTTCTCGGGCACCATGCTGCAAGAGTCCGGCGTTGACGAGGCCGATTTGATCAAGAGCGACGGCACCCATGTTTTCAGTCTGGACCCCGGCACAACCACTGGCCCGAGCCGGGACATGCTGCGCCGGCAGCAGTTCAACCCGGCTGCCACCGATGCGCGGCTGCTGCCAGTCGATAACTTCAAGCTGACGTTCTCGACCGATGTGCGCGGCACCGGCCTGTATCTGGATGCCGGGCACAAGCAACTGGCGGTGATTGCCGAGGGTGTCGCTGACCGGGCCACTTATGATGCCTGGTTTGCCCCGCAGGCCTGGAGTCAGGGTGTCACCGAAGTGGCCCTGATTGACACCGCCAGCCCGACCCAAATGCAGCAGCGCCGGCTGCTGCGCATGACGGCGCAGTTGATTGGCTCGCGCCGACTTGGCGCCACCCTGTACCTGGTGCTGCGCAGCTACCCGCAGGTGCCCGGTCTTGACCCGGCCTGGCCAACGGCAAAAACTGCCGCCAACCAGGCTCTGCTGGATACGCTGCAAGCCTCCCAATTGCTGCCGACATTGTCGATTGATGGCGGCGCCGCACAGCCGCTGGTGCAAGCCGAGTCGTGTTTCACCCAAGACAACAATGCGGTCCAAAGTGCCGACATCATCACGCTGGTGGCCATTGACCTCGCCGCCAGCACGCACCAGCACGCGGCGCGCTGCTTTGCCGGCGGCACCGAAGCGTTTTACATGTCGGAGCAAAGCTTGTACCTCGCCAGCACCCGCAGCGCCTACAGCTACAGCGGTGCGATGCCGGTCTATGCTGCGCAAAGCAGTATCGACGTGCACAAATTTGCCCTTTCCGGGCTGGACATGGCTTACCGTGGTTCGGGCAATGTGAGCGGGCATCTGGGCTTTGATCAAAACCGCAAATCGTTTCGCCTGGGCGAATACCAGGGTGCCCTGCGCGTCATCACCCAGACGGCGACAAGCTGGGGCGGCTGGATCGCCTTGCCCGCCTTGCCCGCCGTGGTCGCTGATGTGCCGACCGCCGGCCCGGACCCGGCTGCCACCGCACCGGTGGAGTCGCCGGCCCGCTTGAGCATCTTGCAAGAAAGCGCTGGCACCCTGGCGCTGGTGGGCGAATTGCCCAACGCCCGGCACCCGGAGCCGCTTGGCAAGCCGGGGGAACAGCTTTATGCCACGCGCTTTGTTGGCGCGCGCGGCTTTTTGGTGACCTACCGCCTGACCGACCCGCTGTATGTGCTCAACCTGGCTGATCCGGCCGACCCCAGGGTGGCAGGCGAACTGCAGGTCAGCGGCTATTCTGACTACCTTTTTCCGCTGACCGACACGCTGCTGCTGGGTGTCGGCAAGGATGCGGTGTCGGACAACTCGGCAGGCGACGGGCGGTTTGCCTGGTACCAGGGGGTCAAGCTGGCGCTGATCGATGTCAGCGACCCGTCCCGACCGCGCGAGGCGGCGCGCAGCATCATTGGCCGGCGTGGCACCGATGCCACCGTGCTGCACGACCATCACGGCATTGCGCTGCAAACCCTGGGCAACACGGTGCGGCTGAGTATGCCGGTCAGCCTGCACGACACCCCGGCCGACTACAACACCGGGTCGGTCAGCGACTATTTTGGGTTCACCCGCACCGAGTTGCAGACCTTTGAGATTGATCTGTCTGCCGCTACCTTGAGCGTGCGGCTGCCGCTGGCCGCCAGCGTGCCGGGCGAGCGCGACATTGGCGCTGACCGTTCGCTGCTTTGGAACAACCAGTTGCACTACTACCAAAACGGCACCTGGGACTCGGTGCCCTGGTGAAGCCGGTTATCGCCTGGAACCCTGTTGCTGTCGCTGCCCTTGTGTGCGTTGGGTAATCGAGACCGGGGGAAAAGTCGAATCACCATCCTTTATTCGGCAGGATATTTTGCAAAAAGACGTGCCGCAGCATCAGGTTTGGTTCGTTCGATGCTGCGCCAAATGGCGGGCAAAACTCTTGCATTCGGTGCGCTGCGCCGAGAGCCATCCCCTATAATGCCCGGCTTCGCAGCGCTTTGTGGCTCCGCGGCGAAGAACTCCCGGCATCGTCTCGCGGCATCGCCTGAGTTTCCCCACCTAAGAGATTCCCGGCAGAGGAACGCCGACCGTGGAAAAGAGCACGACAAACCCTCCCTTTTTTAAAGAGAAATCTCATGTCAACTTTCAGCGCAAAACCCGCTGAGGTGGTGCACGAGTGGTTTGTGATTGACGCGACCGACAAGGTCCTCGGACGAGTAGCCAGCGAAGTTGCTCTCCGTTTGCGCGGCAAACACAAGGCCATTTACACCCCTCACGTCGATACCGGCGACTTCATCATCGTCACCAACGCAGCCCGACTGCGCGTGACCGGTGCCAAGTCACTCGACAAAATTTACTATAGCCACTCGGGTTATCCGGGCGGCATCAGTTCTGTCAACTTTCGCGACATGCAAGCCAAGTTTCCTGGTCGTGCCCTGGAAAAAGCCGTCAAGGGCATGTTGCCCAAGGGGCCTTTGGGCTACGCCATGATCAAGAAGCTCAAGGTGTACGGAGGGTCTGAGCACCCGCACACTGCCCAGCAACCCAAAGTGTTGGAACTTTAAGGAGCCTTAAATGATTGGTGAATGGAACAATGGTACCGGTCGTCGCAAATCCAGCGTGGCCCGCGTCTTCCTGAAAAAAGGCTCCGGCCAGATCGTCGTCAATGGCAAGGACATTCAAAAGTTCTTTGGCCGTGCCACTTCGATCATGATCTGCAAGCAGCCGCTGATGCTGACCAACCATGCCGAAACCTTTGACATCATGGTCAATGTGGCCGGTGGTGGTGAGTCCGGCCAGGCCGGTGCGGTACGCCACGGCATTACCCGTGCCCTGATCGACTACGACGCAACCCTCAAGCCAGACTTGAGCAAAGCCGGTTTCGTGACCCGCGATGCGCGCGAAGTGGAACGTAAAAAGGTCGGCTTGCACGGTGCCCGCCGTCGCAAGCAGTTCAGCAAGCGTTAATTTTTTCGAGCGTTGCTGCCAGGCAGCCGTCCGAATGCAAGTTCGGGCGGCTGTTTGCGTTTTGTGGGCTGCTGTATTGAATGGCAACCTCGATGGCCATACAGTCCAGGGCCCGAGTGACCGGGGATGTGACCGATCAAGTGCAGGCAATGCACCAGCCCGGGAAAAGCCCACACTGAAATGGCGGCAAATCACCAGTGACACAATTCCCGACCAATTTGGTGTAGCATTTGGGCACTTAATTTACTGGAGTTGCTGATGAGTGCCGTTGCTAAAAATATTGAAATCGAGATGCCTGCTCCCATTCTGTTCACCGACAGCGCTGCTGCCAAGGTGGCTGATTTGATTGCCGAAGAAGGTAACCCGGACCTGAAACTGCGGGTTTTTGTGCAGGGCGGTGGTTGCTCTGGCTTTCAATACGGTTTCACTTTTGACGAAGTCACCAATGAGGACGACACCACCATGACCAAAAATGGGGTGTCATTGCTGATTGACGCGATGAGCTACCAGTATTTGGTCGGTGCCGAAATCGACTACAAGGAAGATCTGCAGGGTGCCCAGTTTGTCATCAAAAATCCCAATGCCACCACCACCTGCGGTTGCGGGTCAAGTTTTTCCTGAGCTTGATCTGTGCGCCAGCAAAAAAACCGCCTTTAGGGCGGTTTTTTATGTCTGAATGCCTTGTCAGGCCGGGTAGATGGCACCCAGAATGCGTGCCCCGGCGGCACCGGTGACGCTGGGCAGATTGCCGGGCAGGCGCCAGATGGTTTGGCGGGCGAGCCAGGCAAACGCGGTCGCCTCGACCTGTAGCGGGGCCAATCCGTGCTGATCCGAGGTGCTGACTTGCAGCATTGGCAACCGTGCCCGCAGTCGCTGCAGCAAATACAGGTTGTAAGCGCCGCCACCACACACAATCAGGCACTTGCTATTATTTGAATAGCTGACAACGCTTGCTGCACAAGCGCTGGCGGTCAATTCGGTCAATGTATTTTGAATGTCTTGCGGTTGCGCTGCGGCAAACGGCATGAGTTTTTGGTCGAGCCAGGCGATGCTGAAAAGGTCTCTGCCGGTGCTTTTGGGCGGCGCTTGCTCAAAATACGGGTCGTCTTGCAGTTGTTGCAGCAGGTCTGGCAAACATTGGCCGCCGGCAGCCCAGGCACCATCGCGGTCAAACGCTGCGCCGGTGTGACGCTGGCACCAGGCATCGATCAGGGCATTGCCTGGTCCGCAGTCAAACCCGACCACCGGTGCCATCGGGTTGGCCGGCAACACGCTCAGGTTGGCTATGCCGCCGAGGTTCAGCACCGCCACCGCGCTGCCGGGTTGGGAAAAGACGTGGCGATGAAAAGCGGGTACCAATGGCGCCCCCTGGCCACCGGCGGCCAGGTCGCGACTGCGAAAATCGGCCACCACATCGATGCCGGCAAGCTCGGCCAGAAGCGCCGGGTTGTTTAACTGCCATGTGTAAGCGGTGGCGGCGTTGCCGGTGGGCTGGTGGCGTACCGTTTGGCCGTGGGCACCAATGGCGCGGATTTGCGCTTTGTCAATGCCGCAAGCCGCTACCTGCTCCAGCAAGTTTGCCACTGCTTCGGCATAAACTGCCGCAATCCGGTTGCCTGCCAGTGCCGCACGGTGAAGTTCGTTGAACGACGGGCTGTTGAGGGCCAGCAGTTCCTGGCGGAAGCGGGCATCAAATGGGACCGACGCGCAAGCCAGCAGCCGAACCCTGGCATCTGACAAGTCCACCAGCACACCATCTACCCCATCAAGCGAGGTGCCTGACATCAGGCCGACATAAAAGTCGGACATCAGCCTGTTTTGCAACCGGTGCGCACGAACTTGCCAACCGATAAACGGAAGGCCAATTTACTCGAACCGGGCCGGGTTGATGCTGGCAGCAGCTTGCAACTCGCTTCGCGCAGTGGCTGCGACCCGCATGAACATCGGCATAACGGCGGCAGAAACCGGAACCGTCTCGCTCTTTTGGGCCATTGCCATCGGGTCATGCTGAACACCGTTGACACGCACCTCAAAATGCAGATGCGGTCCGGTGGCCCAGCCGGTGGCGCCAACCAGGCCGATGGTTTGTGCTTGGGTCACGCTCTGGCCGCGCTGCACCATGATCTTGCTGAGGTGGGCATACACGGTTTCAGTGTTGTTGCGGTGCTTGATGAACACCACGTTGCCGTAGCCATTTTGTACGCCGGCAAACTCCACCGTACCGTCGCCGATGGTACGCGCAGGCGTGCCAGTGGGCGCGGCAAAATCGGTGCCCAGATGGGCGCGCCATTGTTGCAAGATCGGGTGAAAGCGCATGGCAAAGCCGCTGCTGACCCGCGAAAACTCGACTGGCGAACTCAAGAAGGCGCGCTGCTTGCTTTGCCCGTCAAGCGTGTAGTAAGCACCTTTGAGGGCCTTGCCCTGGAAGTCTTTGCCGGGCGGCTGGAACCACATGGACTGAAAAGTTTTGCCATCGTTGACAAACTCGGCACTCAGCACGCGCCCGGTGCGCATGGGTTCGCCATCACCTTCGAGCACTTCATAGACCACATTGAAGCGGTCATCCTTGCGCAGTGCGCGGCGAAAATCAATGTCTGTCGAGAAAACTTCCGCCAGTTGGGTGGCTACCGCATCGGGCAAACCGGCCTCGTCGGTGGCCGCAAAAAGCGAGGACCGGATGGTGCCGCTTGACAGTCGCGCCGAGCTGGTGAGTGCGGCTGTCTCCAGCCTTGATGCAAAACCCCGCGCCGTTTTTTCAAGCACCAGCCGGTTGAACTGACCACTGTCGTCAGAACACCAGCGGGCGCTCAATTTAAGCAGGCCCTGATCACTGTCGGCCTCTGCCGTGACGCTGCGGCCAGCGCGACCAAGCATCTGGCGGGTCAGTGCGTCAGTGCGCAAAAATCGGGCCGCTGCCGCGTCATGAATGCCCAGCCGCTTGAGCAGGGTATCTGCCGTGTCGCTGCTGCGGGTGAGGTCGGATCGGTAGAGGTTGAGCGGTTTCTGAACCGAGGAATCGGCACGGATGTCTTGCATGGTGGGGATCGATTCGACCACCTGGCGTGTTGGCAACTGTGGATCATCCGTGGCAAGCGAAGCAACGGCAAAAGCACCACTGCCACCACCTAACAAAAGCGCCACCATGACCGCGCTGATACGTTGCGGGTGTTTGGCAAACGAATGGGCAGTCAGATCCAAAATGGCCTGGCTGCTGTTCAGTATTGAGTTGATCAAAAGATAGTCCTGAGGTTAGGCTTGTTGTCAAAACGCAACAGCAACAATCAAAGCGGGAATTATGTGTTTCGGAACATAGACCCAAGAGCCAACATCGAGTATAAACCCGGCCACCTTCGCTGCATCCATGAAAACCCTTATGACAAAAGCCAAAACGCCAGAAATCTCCCTATCCGATGCCGTGCAGGAAGCCTTGGCCGTCACCTTGCGTGGCTGCGAAGAACTGATTCCGCAAGATGACTGGCTTAAAAAACTGACCCGTTCGGAGGCTGCCGGCACACCGCTGCGCATCAAGCTCGGGCTTGACCCGACTGCGCCGGACATCCATCTGGGCCATACTGTGGTGCTCAACAAAATGCGCCAATTGCAGGATTTGGGCCACACGGTGATATTTCTGATTGGCGACTTCACGACCCTGATTGGCGACCCGTCGGGCCGCAACAGCACCCGTCCGCCCTTGAGCCGCGAACAGATTGAGGCCAATGCGCAGACTTACTACCGCCAGGCTTCAATGGTGCTGGACCCTGGCAAAACCGAGATTCGCTACAACAGCGAATGGGGCGATGCGCTGGGTTCGCGCGGCATGATTCAACTGGCGGCCCGCTACACCGTGGCACGCATGATGGAGCGCAATGATTTCCACGACCGATTCCAGTCCGGCACGCCGATCAGCGTGCATGAGTTTTTGTACCCGCTGATGCAGGGCTATGACTCGGTGGCGCTGAAAAGCGACCTGGAGTTGGGTGGCACCGACCAGAAGTTCAACCTGCTGGTAGGCCGCCATCTGCAGACCGAATATGGACATGAGCCGCAGTGCATTCTGACCATGCCGCTGCTCGAAGGACTCGACGGCATCGAAAAAATGTCCAAGAGCAAGAATAACTACATCGGCATCAGCGAGGATGCCAACACCATGTTTGCCAAGTGCTTGAGCATCTCGGATGTGCTGATGTGGCGCTGGTACACGCTGCTGAGCTTTCAGTCTGAAGCGCAGATTGCCGCACTCAAGGCAGAGGTGGACGGCGGTCGCAACCCCAAGGATGCCAAAGTGGCGCTGGCCAAGGAAATCACCACCAGGTTTCACTCGGCGCAGGCGGCGCAGGCGGCCGAGCAGGACTTTATCAACCGCAGCAAAGGCGGTGTTCCCGACGACATTGCCGAAATCAATTTGCCACTGGGCGCGGACGGGGTGGCGGTAGGGATTGGCGCACTGCTCAAATCAGCCGGACTCGCGGCATCGAGTGGCGAAGGCAACCGCCTGATTGACGGCGGCGGCGTGCGGGTGAACTCGAGCGTGGTCAGCGACAAAAGTCTCAAACTCGGTGCCGGGGTTTATGTACTGCAAGTGGGAAAGCGCAAGTTTGCGCGTGTCACGCTGGCGTGACCAAACGCCATGCAAGCACCAAACTCAAGCCGTTGGAGAATGGATGTTGTTGGCCTGGCATGGCCGGATTTGGGCAGTCGGCACCATGACGGCTGGCGGGCATCGGTCAAGCGTGCCATTGGTGCCGGGTTATTGCTGTTGCTGGCGGGCTGCGGCACGCTGCCAGCGCCCAATGCACCGGTTTGGCATGGCGCTGACAACCGATCCCGCATTTCGCCAGAGCAGGCGATTGATGTCACGCTCTATGCCCTCGGTCTGGTGGGCACGCCTTATCGTTATGGCGGCAACACCCCTGAATCAGGTTTTGACTGCAGTGGGTTGATTGGGCATATTTACCAAACCAGAGCTGCGATCGGGCCACCGCGCACCGTGTCTTTGCTGCAGGATTGGGGCCAGTCGGTCAGTGCCGATCAGCTTCGTTCTGGTGATCTGGTGATTTTTCATCAAAACGGAGTCGCCACGCACGCCGGCATTTTTGTCGGCGCTGGCCGTTTTGTGCATGCCCCTTCGACCGGCGGAAAAGTCAGGCTCGATGCGTTGAACTCGAAGCACTGGGCGGCGCAACGAATGGCCTTTCGTCGCCCTTGATGCAGGTCAGGTCCGGGCAGCGGCAGCGGAAATTTTTCTTTGGCTGACCACGCCTTGGCGCCTGGATTTCAGCATTTTTACTGGAAACAGGTCTAAACTTGTTGCACCATGAATATCAATGACTTTGTTGCTGCCAGTTCTGCAAGATCGTACCTGGGTCTCAATTCGGGCACCCAGTCGGTAGCCAGAACCAATCTGGCTGGTCAAGCCGGGTTTGACAAGGCCGAAAAGCGCATCCAGTCGCTGGTGGATGTGACCTCGGCGCAATTGTCCTCATTTGGCCAACTCAAATCTGCCGTGTCGGACACCCAGCTTGCCGCCAAGGCGCTTGGCAGTTTGTCGGCCACCAGCAGCAATGCTGCCGTCAAGACGGCGACTGAAAGTTTTGTCGGTGCTTTCAACTCGGCGATCAGCACCGCCAAAAGCACGTCGGCGTTTGCTGGCGAGGGTGCATCTGCGCAAAGCGCCAGCAGAGCTGGCCAAGACCTGGTGCGCACCGTCTCGACCGACAGTGCCACCCGCGATGCGCTCAAGCAGATTGGTTTCAGCCTGGCATCCGACGGCAAATTGACACTTGATGTCAAGAAGTTTGAGGCGGCGCAGACGGCTGATCCAATGGCCGTTAAAGCCACTTTGGCCAAAATTGGACAGCATGTGGACAACACGGCCACCCAGGAACTGGCCTCTGGCGGCAATGTCAGCAATACCGTGAGTTCGCTGAGCCAGCGTGCTTCGGTCTTGAAAAATCAGCAAAATACGCTGGCCGCCTTGCAGCAAACGGCCACCGATGCAACAAGCAACAGCAATGCTTACAGCAACGGTTTTTCAAGCTTTGGCAGTTTTCGCCGGTAGCTTGTTTTGCCCGGTAATGGCTTGCCTTGCCCGTCAAGCCGCATGAGCAAAGCTTTCACCAAAGAGCCGGAGGATGCTGCCGAAGACGAGGATGACGCACCTTTGCCGCAACTTCCTGCCAATAGCAAAAACTACATTTCACCCGAGGGTTATGCCCGGTTGCGTAGCGAACTGCTGGCGTTGATCGATGTTGAGCGCCCCAAAGTGGTGGACGTTGTTCACTGGGCCGCCAGCAACGGCGATCGGTCCGAAAATGGCGATTATCTGTATGGCAAGAAGCGTTTGCGTGAAATTGACCGGCGCATCCGGTTCCTGACCAAGCGGCTGGAAATTGCCGAGGTCATCGATCCCTCGGTGCATTTCGGCAATCAGCAGGTATTTTTTGGTGCAACCGTGTCCTATCTTGAAACCGGCGGACCTGAGCGCACCATCACCATCCTTGGCATTGACGAGGCGGTCAGCAGCCGGGGCGAGGTGAGTTGGGTGGCCCCCATCGCCCGCACCTTGCTCAAGGCCAGGCCGGGTGACATCTTGAAGCTTGCCACACCACTTGGTGCGGTTGAAATTGAAGTCACCGAGGTGCGCTACCCGGCACCAGTTGCTCGGGCGCCGGTCAGGGCGTGATTTGCGCTACGTTCTTTGATCTTTGAACCTTGATCACGGCCGGTGCCAGGCGCAGGTTTTTGAACACGACATTGAGCTGATTCAGGTCGCGCACCGCAATGATGAAGCGGATATTCATTTCCCCCTGCAGCGATGCATCGTTCAGATCAACATGGGTGATGTCAGCCTCTGCGGTGGCCAACGCCCCCGCTACCCTGGCCAGCACCCCTTTGCCGTTGTTGACGGTCACGACAATGCCGGTCTGAAAAGTGCGGACCGGTTCGTCCGACCATTCCACCCCGATAAAGCGTTCACTGTCCTTGTAGTGGAGTTTCTTGGCCACCTGGCAGTCGGCGGCGTGAACCGTCAGCCCCTCGCCCCGGCCCAGGTAACCGACAATCGGATCACCGGGTATTGGCCTGCAACAGTTGGCAAAACGCACTGATGTGATTTCGCTGCCATCAATCAGAACGCCGCCCTGAGCGAGGTTTTCCCCGGCCGCAAAGCGTTCCCGGGTGATCAGCAGCGCATCGGGTTTTTCGCCGTTATCGGCTAACAACCGGGTCAGCCGTTTGGCCACAATGCTGGCAATGCGCTTGCCCAGGCCAATATCGGTCAGCAATTCAGAGCGCGTCTTGTTGCCACTGAAACGCAATAATTTGTCCCATATAACCAGGTTGGAGGGTGTTTCATCGGGCAGATTTTCAATGCCATCGGCATGCAGCGCCTGGATCAGCATCTTTTCACCCAGGTTTTCCGACTCGGTTTGTGCCAGCGTCTTGAGGTGCTGACGAATTTTGGAGCGCGCGCGCGCGGTTCGCACAAACCCGAGCCAGGCCGGATTGGGCATCGACTGCGGGTCGCTGATGATTTCAATCACGTCGCCATTTTTGACTTCGGTGCGCAACGGCACCAGTTCATTGTTGACTTTTGCGGAAACCGCGTGATCCCCCACGTTGCTGTGAATGGCATAGGCAAAATCGACCACGGTGGCGCCACGCGGCATCGCCATGATCTGGCTCTTGGGCGTGAAAACATAGACGGCATCAGGAAACAAATCAACCTTGACGTGATCCCAAAATTCGGCGGCATCGCGGGTTTCATCCTGGATGTCGAGCAGCGACTGCAACCATTTGGAACCCATCCGGTCGCTGCGGCTGCTGTCGTTCTGGTCAACGCCCTTGTACAGCCAGTGCGCCGCCACGCCGGTTTCTGCCACCCGGTGCATTGCCTCGGTGCGCAACTGGAATTCCACATTGACACCCGATGGTCCGACCAACGTGGTGTGCAGCGATTGGTAGCCATTGATTTTGCTGATCGCAATATGGTCCTTGAATTTGCCGGGCACCGGTTTGTAGAGTTGGTGCAACAGCCCAAGTGCCGTGTAGCAGTCAATCAGATTGGGCACGATCACGCGAAAACCGTAAATGTCGGTGACCTGCGCAAAGCTCAGGTTTTTTTCCTCCATTTTCTTGTAAATGGAATAGACCGATTTTTCCCGACCCGTGATTTTCACCGGCATGCCGTGGCTGGAGAAAACCGCATCGAGATCGGAGCGAACCGTGCCGATCAGGTCACGGCGGCGCCCCCGCGCCTTGACAACCGCCTTTGCCAAAACCGAATAGCGCCATGGCCGCAGATGTCTGAGAGATAAATCCTGCAACTCGCGGTAGGTTTGGTTCAAGCCCAGCCGGTGCGCGATCGGAGCATAAATGTCGAGTGTTTCCGAGGCAATCCGGTTCCATTTTTCGCGTGGCGCGTTGGACAACGTGCGCATGTTGTGGGTGCGGTCGGCCAGCTTGATCAGGATGACACGCACATCACGCGCCATCGCCAGCAGCATTTTGCGAAAAGACTCAGCCTGGTTTTCTTCGCGCGTGTTGAAGTGCAGTTTCTCCAGCTTGGTCAAGCCATCGACCAACTCGGCCACCGGCGAGCCAAAACGTTCGATCAAATCTGGTTTGGTGACGTCACAGTCTTCCATGGCATCGTGCAATAGCGCGGCCATCAGCGCTTGTGCGTCGAGTTTCCACTCCGCGCACTGGGCTGCCACCGCAATCGGGTGGGTGATGTAAGGCTCGCCACTGTTTCTGAGTTGCCCGAGATGGGCCTGATCAGCAAAACGGTAAGCCAGCCGGACGCTGGCCAGATCAGCCGGGTTGAGGTAATCGAGTTTGTTGGTCAAGCCCGCAAAACTGGCTGCAACCGCATTGATCCCGGCTGGACCGAGTCCATCGGGGGCAGGCGAAGCGGTTTTTCTGGGCGGGACTGTCACACACATGACTCAAATATAGCGTACCAAGCTAATTTGAGACCGTTTCAATAAAAAAAGGCACCAATGATGGTGTTTTGATGCCAAATGCCGACGAAAACGGTTTAGAGAGGCACCTTTTTCAGCATTTCGATGCCAATTTTGCCGGCCGCAATCTCGCGCAGCGCCGTCACCCCCGGCTTGTTTTTGCTGTCAACCTTGGCGGTGTGGCCGTGGCTGAGCATGCGCGCCCGGTAGGAGGCTGCCAAAACCAACTGAAAACGATTGGGAATTTGCAACAGACAGTCTTCAACGGTAATACGGGCCATGACATCTCCGGAACGGAACACGGGGGTGATAGAAAAATGCACTAAGAAATTTTCAGTGCCTTGAAGGTTTCAGACCTTGCGCGGCGCTGTGCAAGGTACTTGAGACGTTGTGAGTGCACAATGGTTTTGAGATCAAAAAGTGCACTGTCAAACAACGCGTTGATTATAACGAAGTCAAATTGATGCACTTGCGCCATTTCATCGGCGGCATTTTGCAGCCGGGTCTCGATAACTTGCGGCGCGTCTTCACCGCGGCGCTCCAGCCTTGAGCGCAGTTCTTCCCAGCTTGGCGGCAAGATGAAAATGGTCACCGCATTGGCAAACACCTGCTTGATCTGCAAGGCACCCTGAAAGTCGATTTCAAGAACCACGTCGGCGCCATGAGCTATCCGCTCTTCAATGGCTTTTTTTGAGGTGCCATAGCGGTAGCTGTGCACATGTGCCCACTCAACAAAGGCATCGGCCTGCACCATGGCATCGAATTCGGTCTCAGACACAAAAAAGTACTCGCGTCCGTGCTTCTCCTGGCCGCGCGGTGCCCGCGTGGTGTGCGACACCGACAGTTGAACATGCGAGTCAAGCTCCAGCAGTGCCTTGACCAGGCTGGACTTGCCGGCACCGCTGGGTGCCGCCACAACAAACAGGTTACCTGGGTAGTCCATCTTGATATGCCTTTGCTGACAGGGATACAGCCGTCTGGTGATTCTATGTTCGGAATGGCGCTTGCCTGATGTCAAGGCACTGGTTCAGTTGAATGGGATTTGAGGCTTTCCACTTAAGGCGGGACACTTTTCAATATCAATGGGTTACGTTTGATCCGCTCATGTGGTTTTCTTGGCAGGGGAAGCCCACCCATTTGGCTGGCTTGATACTCCATCTCTGTCCCGGCATAAGTGGGAAGCCCATAACTTTGACTGCTACTCAAGCGCCATCAAAGGCGAATGCGACCAGGCTGATTGCACCTGGCGCAGCGACTGCTTTGATGCTGCGGCTCACGATATGTACCCGCAGTTCATTGATTTTTAAAAATTATATTGATCCGATTTCTTATCATTGAAAGGTACACCATGGCTAAAACCATCATGATCGTGGATGACTCGGCCTCGATGCGCCGAGTTGTGGGTATTGCACTCAAGGGTGCCGGCTACAACGTGCTCGAAGGCAGCGACGGTGCTGATGCCCTGTCCAAGCTCACCGGCCAAAAAGTGCATCTGATCATCAGCGATGTTCACATGCCCAACATGGACGGACTCAGCTTTCTGAAAGCCATCAAGCAGCACCCGGACTACAAGTTCACCCCGGTCATCATGCTCACCACCGAGTCGGCCGAGGCCAAAAAAGGCGAAGGACGCGCCGCCGGTGCCCGCGCCTGGGTCAGCAAACCCTTTGACCCACCAAAGTTGGTGGATGCCGTGCAAAGACTGTGTTTGCCTTGAATCCAAAGGAGTCTGCCAGTGAATAGCAAAACCGGCTTTGAAATTTACCCATGGATAGCAGCACCGGTCACGCTGATCCCACATGTGCCTCCTTGAGGCCAGCTCTAGCCCACGCACCCTGCCCCCGTCTTTATTTATCAACCCCTCTTTTGTTCGTCAACCAGGAGTAATTCGATGCTTAACAACCTGAAAATCGGCACTCGTCTTGGCATCGGCTTTGCCGCTGTCTTGCTGCTGCTGCTGTTTGTCGCCGCTGTCGGCGCTACCCGTGTCTCGGCCCTCGGTGGTGCCGTCGAGCTCCTCGTCAAGGATAAGGTCCCCAAGACCATACAAGCCAATGACATCATCGACTCCCTCAACGCTGTCGGTCAGATGCAGCGCGATTCGATGCTGGTCAAGGGTGACTTGAACATGTCAAAGGAACTCGACCGCATCCCGGAGCAGCGCAAGCTGATTGCCGCCAGTCTTGACAAGCTGACCGCCACGGTCAGGTCTGACGAAGGCAAAGCAATTTTGAAGCGGATCATTGACAGCCGTGCGCTCTATGCCTCGCAAGCAGACAAGTTCGACTTGCTGATGCGGGCCGGCAATCGCGGCGAAGGCGGCGAACTGCTCATGGGGGATATGCGTCCGCTTTACCAGGACTACAGAAAGAACGTTGACGACATGATCGTCCATCAAAACAAACAGATGGAGGAAGTCGGCAAGCAAGCCGATGCGATGGCCAGCAGTGCCACCCAAATTATGGCCATACTGGCAGGCATCGCCGCCCTGGCGAGCATCCTGTTGGGCTGGTTCATCACCCGCTCCATCACCGTTCCGGTCAATCAGGTGATGGATGCTGCCAAAAAAATGGGCAGTGGCAACTTCAAATTCGAGATCAAATCCACTGCCAAAGACGAGGTCGGCGATGTCGCACGCGCCGTCGAATCGGTTCAAGGCGCGGTTCGCCGCCTGGTTGACGATGCCGCGTTGCTGGCCCGGGCAGCGATCGCCGGCAAGCTCGAAACGCGGGCCGATGCCAGCAAGCATGAAGGCGACTTTCAGACCGTCGTCACCGGTGTCAATCAAACCCTGGACGCCGTGATTGGCCCGCTCAATGTGGCTGCCGGTTATGTCGATCGCATCTCCAAGGGCGACATCCCGCCAAAGATCACCGACAGCTACAACGGCGATTTCAACACCCTCAAGAACAATCTCAACCAGGCTATCGGCTCTGTCAATGCACTGGTGACTGATGCC
>CAIQOO010000116.1 GCA_903873485.1 uncultured beta proteobacterium
CCGGGCCGTCATTGATCCAACCAATCACATACCAAAGGACTTCCGCATGTCAAAACGCGCCGAATACATTGAAAAGATGGAACTTCAACTCGACAAGTTGAATAAGAAAATGCTCGGACTTGAGGTCTCGGCACAAGAAGCCAAGGAAGAGGCCCGGCAAAAATACAAGGAAGAAATGGCCCATCTGCGCCAAAAATCCCAGGTCGCCGCTGCCAAACTTGACGAGATGAAGGCTGCCGGCATCGACTCGTGGGAACACATGGTCACCGACATGGAAAAAATGCACGACGCCTTTACCCATTCGTTCATGGCCTTGTTTCGAACGCCCGGCGCCAGCGAGGATGCGCCCACGTCCGCCACAGCAGACAGGTCAAATGCTCACAAAACGGTCTGACAACTCAGGAAACACCATGAAATCAAAATTTTTCACCACCTCATTGCTGGCATCCGCCCTCTTTTTGGGCCTGAGCTTTGGCCCGGCCATGGCGCAAGGCACCAGCACGCCAGCCATTGACCGTGCGCAGCAGGCCATCAGCGCCCGCATTCAGCAAGGCATGGCGTCCGGCCACATCACGCCCTCCGAGGCAAGAGAGCTTCTTCGACGTGATCATGAGATTGACCTGCGCGAAAGCCGCTTCAAAGCCAATGGCACGGCGACACCCCAAGAGCGCCAGCAGCTGCGCGCCGACGTGGACCGTCTTGGCAACGAAGTTGAACGCTTGATGATGAACCGCGACTATGTTCAGCCACCGGTCCAGAACCCTGCCGGCACGACACCCGGCATTGACAACCGCCAGCTCGCCATCGGCGCGCGCATTGATGAGGGCGTGCGCGCTGGCCGCATCACCCAGCGCGAAGCGCGCCGGCTGCAAAGTCGCGAGCGCGACATTGCCCGCCACGAAACCGCTTTCAAACGCGACGGTGTCGTGACCCCGCAAGAACGTCGTCAACTGCGCGATGAACTGGCCCGCCTGAATGCCGATGTGGACCGGATGATGCGCAACCACCGCAACTCCCCGCGTTGATCACGCGCCGGCACAGGCCACTTTTGCCTGGGCAAGCGCGTGCCGTTGCCGGATGCCGGTAATGCGCAGACCGGCGAGGGCGCCCGCGCCCCCGGCTGATCGCGTGACGGTGAATGCACGCGGCGAGCCGCGCGAATAGCGCCCGGCAAGCGCCCACTTTTGAATACTCAGGAAACACCATGCGTCAAAAAATAGTTTTAAGCACCGCCCTGACTTTGGCATTGGCCAGCGCCGGCAGCGCTTTTGCCCAAGGCAACAGCCGCCACGAGCGCGGCAGCAACGACTGCCCCAACGGCAACTGCGCCGGGCCGGACCAGCGCCAGCGCCCCAGCCCGAATGCCCGCCAACCCAGCCGGCCTGACTTTCAGGATCGCAATGACCATGACCGCAACCCGCCGCAGCGCCACGCCCAACCGGGCTACGAGCCACAGCCGCGCATGAACAACGATATGCAGCAGAACCGCCGCGGCGCCGGGCCATATCGCTCTTACTACCGTGGTGACCGCCTGCCACTGCAGTACCGCAGCAGGCAATATGTGGTGAACGACTGGCGCGGCCACCATCTGAATGCGCCCCCGCGTGGCTACCACTGGGTGCAAAACGGCGGCGACTACCTGCTGGTGGCCATTACCACCGGCGTGATCCTGCAACTGCTGCTGAGCAACTGACACCATGAACATTCATCTGGGCCTGACCCCGCTGATCTCGCTGGTGGCCGGGGTGCTGATTTTGGCCATCCCCCGGCTGCTGAACTACATCGTGGCGATTTACCTGATCGTGATCGGGCTGATCGGCTTGTTTGGCATGGGTGGCGGGCTGCGTTAACGTGAAACACCCCCGCTCACGGTGAGCTTGTCGAACCACCGCATCAGTAAAAAGGCCCTTCGACAAGCTCAGGGCGAACGGCTTCATGATTCGGGATGGTCGGCAGACCATGCAAGTTAGGCCGCCACATTAGCCACCAGTACCGCAGTGAACAGCATCGCTGTGCACACGTTGCACCGGACCAACCCGGCGCATGGCCAGGCTGGCTGACGCCTGCGATGCACCTGCGCAAGAAAACACCGCGCTGCTGCCCAACATTCAATATGCTATTTTACTAATAGCTGGTAGCGCTTGCTGCATAAGGGCTGGAGCCTTATTTCTTGCATGAAGGCAGTGCTGGGCCAATTCTTCTCGGCCAGTGCTGCGGCGGCAATCAAGCCACCCTGAAAACGGCACCCTGCGGCGGGTTGCTGCGTTCGGCCAGTAAAACCCCGATTTCCAGCTCTTCACGAGGCTCTTTACGAAGCCAAGGCCAACGGTCGAAACCGCATTGCTGTGGCACGCCAGGCCGCTTTGGTGGCGACGGACACCTGGAAGCGGCTTGATCCGTTTGTGCCGTGCGTCAGTTTGGGAGTCAATGCCCATAGCCCTCTCACTCATGCCGCAGCGCCTCAATCGGGTCCATGCGGGCCGCGCGGCGCGCTGGAAAGTAGCCAAACACGACACCGATTCCGGCCGAAAACACCATTGCCAGCAGATTGATGGCCGCATCAAACTCGTAGGGCACCGCCATGTACAAAGACAAGCCATACGATGCCCCGGTGGCGATCAGCACCCCGACCACACCGCCCAGCGCCGACAGCACCACCGCTTCTATCAAAAACTGCAGCAGCACCTCGCCCTCCAGGGTGCCGACCGCCAGCCGCAGGCCAATCTCGCGGGTGCGCTCGGTCACGCTGACCAGCATGATGTTCATGATGCCGATGCCGCCCACCAGCAGGCTCACGGCGGCCACCGCACCCAGCAGGTTGGTCAGCACGCCCATGGTGCTTGACAGGGTTTCGGCCAGTTGCTGGGTATCAAAAATGTTGAAGTTGTCGTCGTCGCCTTCGGCCAGCTTGCGCCGTTCGCGCAGCAACTGGCGCAAGCTGGCCTTGAGCGGCGCGCTGTCGGCATTGGTCTGCATCGACACCTGCAGCGTGTTCACCTTGTGGTTGCCGGTGACGCGGCGCTGCAAGGTGTGCAGCGGCAGCAGCACGGTGTCGTCCTGGTCGCCCATGCCGCCCTGGCCTTTGGCCGCCAGGATGCCGACCACGGTGCATGAGAACTGCTTGACGCGCAGCGCCGCGCCCAGCCCGCTGCTGCCAACCGTGCCGCCGTAAAGCTCGCGGCGCACGGTCTCGCCGACGATGCAGACAGCCGCACCGCCCAACTGTTCGTCTTCGGCAAAAACACGGCCACTGGCGAGCTTCCAGTTGCCGGTGTCAAACCAGGCATTGGTACTGCCGACGATGCTGGTGGCCCAGTTGCGCCCATTGGCCACCACCGTGGCAGAAGAACGGCTCTGCGGTGCCACGTTGGCGACACCACCAATTTGCGAGGCAATCGCCAGTGCGTCGGCCTCGGTGAACAGCGGCACACCGCCGCCGCCGTGGCCGCTGCCACCCGGCCCGCGTTGCCCCGGCGACACCATCAGCAAGTTGGTGCCCAGGCTGGTAATCTGGTTCTCGATGGCCTGGGTGGCCCCATTGCCCAGCGTCACCATGGTGATCACCGCGCTGACCCCAATCACGATGCCCAGAATGGTCAGAAACGAGCGCAGCATATTGCGCTGCACCGAGCGCAGAGCGAGCATGAACACGCTGTACAGCATCAGATCACCTCTTGCGCTGGCTGCACCGCCGGTGCCGCGGTGATGGGGTGCGGGTTGACTTCGTCTTTGGCCAGGTGGCCATCGACAAAATGCACCATGCGCCGCGCATAGGCCGCCATGTCGGGTTCGTGGGTGACCATCAGCACGGTAATGCCGTGGTCGCGGTTCAGCGCCAGCAGCAGGCCCATGATCTCGTGGCTGCGCTGGGTGTCG
The DNA here is from genome assembly GCA_903873485.1 of uncultured beta proteobacterium. Classification (GTDB taxonomy): domain Bacteria; phylum Pseudomonadota; class Gammaproteobacteria; order Burkholderiales; family Burkholderiaceae_C; genus Rhodoferax. The sequence continues at coordinate 3,877 of CAIQOO010000116.1, forward strand.
AGGTTGCCAGTCGGCTCGTCGGCCAATACCACGGCAGGCTCGGTGACGATGGCGCGGGCAATCGCCACCCGCTGCTGCTGGCCGCCCGACAGTTCGGCCGGGGTGTGGCGCTCCCAGCCCCCAAGCCCGACCGATTGCAACGCTTTGGCAGCGGCAATGCGGCGCACGCTGGCGTTATCGCCTCGGTACAGCAGCGGCAGCTCGACGTTTTCCTGCGCAGAGGTGCGCGCCAGCAGGTTAAACCCCTGAAACACAAAACCCAGGTAGCGCCGGCGCAGCCGCGCCCGCTGGTCACGCGTCAGGGTTTCCACATGCGCACCCTTGAACAGGTATTGCCCGCTGGTGGGCGTGTCCAGGCAACCCAGAATGTTCATGGCGGTCGATTTGCCCGAGCCGCTCGGGCCCATGATGGCGACAAACTCACCGGCCACAATGTCCAGGTCAATGCCTTTGAGCGCCATCAGTTCCGAAGCACCACTGCCATAGCGCTTGGTGACACCGCGCAGCGCGATCAATGCATCACTCATGGCACACCGCCAGACCGCCGCAAACCGCGCCTGTTCCGTTGGGCGAGGTGAATAAAGTCAACATGGGAGCTTTCATTTGGCCGCGCCGACATCGGCTTCATCGACATACACCCAGAGTCGCAGCTTGCTTAAGTTCTCGGCCACGGTAAACAGCGTCACAGCTTGTAGCAAAGCCGCCACCGCGTTGCCGGGGTCCACCGAGCGGGTCAGTACGACCCCGTCGGCCGGGGCCGCAATCGACGCTTTGGACAGGTTGATCTGGTCGGTGGACAGGGCCGCCTGTGCGTCCCGCACGCTGGCGCGGGCGCTGGATTCGTCGGCTTTGGCGCGCGCCAGCGTGGCGCGGGCGCTGTCGAGCTCGGCTTTGGACGGCACCTTGCCACCCGACAACTGGGCCACTTCCTGGAAACGCGCCAGACTGGCAGCGGCCTCGGCCACGGTGGCCTGGGTTTGTTCGACTTTGGAACTGGCCGCAGACAGCGTGGCTTGGGCGCGCAGGATCTGGTCGTTGAGTTTGGCGGTGTCAAGCACCACCAGCACCTGGCCTTTTTTAACCTTGTCATTGACATCCACATTGACCTTGAGCACGGTGCCCGAGAGTTCGCTGCCCACGCTGATGGACCGTGTGGGTTGCAGCGTGCCATTGGCGGTGACGCTCAGCGTCAGGTTGCCGCGCGCCGCCGCTTGCGTGCTGTAGCTGGGCGCGGCATTGGCAGCCTTTTGTGCTTGCCACCACCACAGGCCGCCACCAGCCAGCGCCAGCACCGCCACGCCCGACCACAGCATGGGGCGGCGGTACCAGACCACTTTGGCCGGCTCATCGAGCAGGGTGGCTGGGTCAAGACCCGGGCCGGCTGGCGCAGCCGTCAAGGGCGGCTTTGTCGGTGGCACTGGCGGCACACCGGGGGTGGGTGCCGTGCCTGGGGCCACAACGGGAGTCGCCGACGTGGTCCCGGCAGGTGTCGGTTTTTTGGGGTTTTGGGAGCTCATGAGTTCGGTGTCCTGAGTAATGGCGTGGCCGGGAACGCGGTGGCATTGGCATCTGACGGCAGCCAGCCACCACCGAGCGCCTTGTACAAACGCACATGGTCGGCGCTGACGGCGGCGCGGGCGCTGGCCACGCCGTCTTGCGTGCTCAGTCGGCTGCGCTGGGTTTCCAGCACGGCCTGGAAATCCACCAGGCCGCTGCTGTAGCGCTGGCTGGCCAGCGTGGCGGCAATGTCGGCACTGGCAAACGCGTTTTGCAGGCGCAGCAACCGTTCGCGGTCGTAGCGCGTGGCCACCAGCGCGTCTTCAACCTCCTGCAAGGCGGTCAACAGCGTCGCCTGGTAAGTGGCACGGGCCTGGTCAAAAGCTGCCCGTTGCGCGCGCCCTTGCGCCTGCGCCGCGCCGCCGTCAAACAGCGACCATGACGCGCTGGCCAGCACCGCCGCTGCCACCGAAGCCCCATCGGTAAGCGCCCCCAGCGTCAAGGCACTCAAACCCAGCGACCCGCCGAGCTTGAAACTGGGCAGCATCGCCGCATCAGCTTGCGCCACGCGGGCAGCGGCTGCGGCCAACTGAAATTCTGCTGCTTGCACATCGCTGCGCTGGCGCAAAGTCTCTGCCGGAAACGCCAGGGTCAGGCTGCTGGCGGCCTGCGGCAACGGGCCAGCTTCTGCCAGCACCAGCGCCAGTGCCGCTGGCGGCTGCCCGGTCAGCACCGCCAGCGCGTGGCGGGTTTGGGCAATGCTGGTTTGCAGCGCTGGCAGTTGCGCGGCCGTTTGTTCGGTGGCGGCGCTGGCCTGCTCGGCTTCCAATGAGGTTACCAGCCCGGCTTGCAAGCGCCATTGGGTCAACTGCAGCGTCTCGCTCTGGCTGGCCAGGTTGGCTGAGGCCATGCCGAGCCGCTCCTGCGCACTGCGCAGCGCGATGTAGTTCAGCGCTACTTCTGCGGCAATCGACACCTGCACCGTGCCCAGGCTGGCGGCACTGGCCTGCGCGCTGGCCTCGCTGGCGCTCACGGCGCTGCGCTTGGCCCCAAAGACATCAAGCTCCCAGTTGGCATCCAGACCAAGCTGAAAGCTGTTGTCGGTGTTGTCGCTGCGACGGCTGCGTTGCGCCGAGGCCGAGCTGCCCAGCGACGGCCATAAGCCGGCAGCCGCCACATCGTGTAGCGCCCGCGCCTGGCGCAGTGCCGCCTGTACGCCCTGAACACTGTTGTTGGCGACCAGTGCCTGGCTGATCAACTGGCCCAGCAGCGGGTCATCAAAGCGCTGCCACCAGCGCAGCAACGAGGGGTTGCCCGCTGCGGCTTGCGCATTGGCATTTGCCCATTCGGCAGGCACAACCAGGCCCGGCGATGCTTGCGGCGGCGGTGCCGACAGGGACGCGCAGGCCCCCAGGGTCAGTGCCAGCCAAGCCACCATGAGCGGTCGCGGCCAGGTCGCAGCCGCCGTTTGCCCGGCCAGTTCCTGCTGCAGCACTTTTATATGTCTTTTAGGTCTGCAGCCCTTATGGAATATGCGCAAGCAGCTATCTTTATTGACTGTCATGAGTGGCTCAACCCGGCGCGACGTGACGCTCGGCGCGGTCCGCATTGAGACCGACTGAGACAAAGGCAAGCGCCGCCCTGGGCCAAGACGCGACAGCATTTGCGTTGAATGGGTTTGACATGGGGTCTCCAAAAACGTGCGTCAACGGCTCCGCCCCCTGCAAACTCGCTTGGGGCTGGCGTAACACAAGGCGCAAAGGTAAGCCCGCACAGCGCGCTGGTCTGTGCGCTTGTTAACGCAACCAATGTTCGCAAGCGTACAGACCCCGCCAGCGGGGTCGCCCAAACTCACCGCCATGCTGCTCAACAGCGTCAGCAGGCGGACCCCAACCGCCTCGCCACACTCAACCGCAAAGGAAACCATATGAAAAGAATGAAGGGCGATAGGTATCTGGTCACGCCGCTGGATTTATCTACCCTGGGTGAACACCTGGGCTGCTGCCAACATACGCACCGGCATTGGTTTCTATTGCACGACATGGCTGATGCGATGCACGGCTTTGTGTCGGCGCGCTTTGCGACCACCTTGGGCATCATCGGCCTGGCCGTCGGTGTTGCCTGCTGGCTGATCTAGGACCCGGGCGTGCGAACCAAACTGTTTGGCCTGATTCCTGAAGCCCCCGCGACCTTGTGCGACATGCTCGACGGCGCACGCGGCGCGGTTCAGGTGCCGATCCGCTCCGAAATATTTGGCCTGCAGCGCTTTGCCCAGCACGGCAGCAGCCTGGCCGAAACCCACAGCGCCAGCAAATCATCGCGGGTGTCCAACTTTTTCCCGCGCATCAAGGACAACATTGCCGTGCTGCGCGAGGCGCATGATTACATCGGGGTGCAGGCCAGCACCGGTTACGACATCAGCCCGGCAGCAGAATGGCTGCTCGACAACTTTCACCTGGTGCAAGCCCAGCTCAAGGAAATCAGCGACGGTTTGCCGCGCAGTTATTTCCGCAGCTTGCCGATGTTGCAAGACGAACCTCTGGCCGGTCTGCCGCGCATTTATGGCGTGGCCTGGGCTTTTGTGGCCCACACCGATGGCGCCTTTGACGAGCCCCTGCTGGTGCAGTACCTCAGCGCCTATGAAGCGACGCGCACGCTTAACTTGAGCGAAATGTGGGCGCTGCCCACCACCTTGCGGGTGGTGTTGATCGAAAACCTGCGTCGTCTGGCCGAGCGCATCGCTACCAACAAAGCGGCCCGCGAAGCAGCCAACCTGTGCTTTGACCACATCGACCGGTATTTGGTGACGGCGCTTGATGCGCTGCTGGCGCTGCTGAAAACGCGCGGTGTCGGCAACGCTTTTCTGGTGCAACTGGCGTTGCGCCTGCAAGACCACCATGCCCTGCAGGGCAGTGCCGAACAAGCCGAACTGCACGCCTGGCTGCAACACGCCCTGCCCGACCTGGCCAGCCTGCAAACCCGCCAGGCGGCGGACCAGGCCGCCGACAACCTGAGCATGAGCAACGCCATCACCTCGCTGCGCGCCATTGGCGATGCCGATTGGCCCGGCATCATTGCGCGCGTCAGCACCTTGATGCAGTTGATGCTGGGTTCTGACGTGTTTGCCGCCGAAGACACCCTGACCCGCGACCTCAGCCTGCACGCCATTGAGCGGCTGGCCCGCAATAGCGGGCAGTCCGAAGTCATGGTGGCTCGGGTTCTGTTAAGCCAGATGGCCCCGGCCAGTCACGTCGGCAACCGGTGCAGCGTGCCTACCTACTGGCTCAGCGGCGCGGGCCGTCCTGCCATGTTGCATGCGCTCGGACTCGACGAGCGCGCGGCGCGTGCCTGGGCTTTTGTCACCCGTCACCTGGCCTTGCCGCTGTACCTGGGCGTCTTGTTTTTGTGCCTGGGCCTGCTGCTGTGGCTGCTGCTGCAGCACAGCCCGCAAGCGTCGGGCTGGCTGCTGCTGCTGCTGGGCGCCTTGGCCATTTTTCCGGCCTCCGAGGCAGTGGTGGCGGTGACCAACCGCATCATCAGCGAATCGGCGCGCCCGCAGCACCTGCCACGGCTGGCGCTGGCCGATGGCATACCCGCCGGGCAGCGTGTCATGGTGGTGATCCCGGGCATGTTGACCGCGCCAGGCTCGGCGCATGAACTGGCACACCGCCTGCATTTGCACTACCTGGCCAATCCCGAGCAAGAAGCCCAGTTTGCCCTGTTGACCGACTGGGGCGACGCCGATACGGCGCACACCGCCAAAGACAGCGGCTATCTGGCAGATGCCGTGGCACAGATTGAAGCGCTCAATGCGGGCTTGCCGCCCGACACGGCACTGGGTGCACCGCGCTTCATTGTGCTGCACCGGTCGCGCCAGTTCAGCCAGACCGAGCAGCGCTGGATTGGCTGGGAACGTAAGCGCGGCAAGCTTGAGTGCCTGGTTGCGGCCCTGGCCACCGGTCACAGCACGGCATTTACCGACTGCGGCGAGGCCTCCCGCATGGCGCTGGATGTGCGCTACATCGTCACCCTCGATGCCGATACCCAATTGCCGCCAGGCAGCTTGCGCGAACTGGCAGGCGTCGCGGCTCACCCCTACAACCAGCCACAGCTTGATGTCACCGGCCGCCGCGTGGTGGCGGGCTATGGCATTTTGCAACCCAGGGTGGCGGCCCCGCTGCCCGAGCGCAAGGAGGCCACCCGGTACCACTGGCTGTTTGCCGGGCAATGCGGCATGGATACCTACAGCGCCGCCAGCTCCGAGGTCTATCAAGACCTGTTTGCGCAGGGCACTTTCACCGGCAAGGGCTTGCTCAACGTGCACGCCGTGCACGCCGTGCTGCACCACCGGCTGCCCGAGGGCCAGGTGCTGAGCCACGATTTGCTCGAAGGTGCGGTAGCCCGCTGCGCCACCGTAACCGACATCGCGCTGATCGAAGAATCACCATTTCATGCCGATGTGGCGGCCTCACGGGTGCACCGCTGGACCCGTGGTGACTGGCAATTGCTGCCGTTTTTAACCCAGCCCAAGCGCTTTGGGATCAATGCCGTCAACCGCTGGAAGATGTTTGACAACCTGCGCCGCTCGCTGGTGGCACCGATGTCGCTGGGCTTGCTGCTGCTGGCACTGGCAAGCCCTGCCCTGTCGCCATGGCTTGCCCTGCTGCTGGTGCTGGCGGCTTTTTCGGCTGGCCCGGTGCTGGGTGCGGCAGCCGGGTTGTCGCTGCACCGCAGTGATACCGTGCAGCGCCATTTTTACCGCGAAGCGCTGCGCGATCTGCTGCGCGCCGTGCTGGGCGGTGCCTGGCTGCTGGCGCAACTGCTGCAACAGTCGCTGCTGAACCTGGACGCCATTGGCCGTGCGCTTTACCGCATGCGGTTCAGCCACCGCCATTTGTTGCAATGGACAACCGCCGCGCAAGCCCAGGCCCAGGCCAAATCTGCCTTGGCAGACGTGGCCCGGCAACATTGGAGCGAGCCAGTGGTGGCGCTGCTGTTGCTGGCCGGCGTGCTGGCCAGTGGCACCAGCACCCCCTGGCTGGCGGGCGCCCTGTGCCTGCTGTGGGCAGGCTCGCCCGTCTGGACCTGGTGGGTCAGCCGCACCTGCTTTTCCGATCTGGCAGCCCGGCTGGCACCGGCCGACCAGCTTTACTTAGCCGGCATTGCGCGCGACACCTGGCGGCTGTTTGAGCGTTGCGTGGGTCCGCTGGACCGCCACCTGCCACCGGACAACCTGCAGCTCTCGCCCTATGACATGCTGGCCCACCGCACCTCGCCCACCAACATCGGCATGTATTTGCTCAGCGTGGCCTGTGCCCGGCAGTTTGGCTGGATCGGCACGCAAGATTTGTTGGCGCGGCTTGAAGCCACACTGGCCACACTGGGCACGCTGGAGCGCTACCGGGGCCACTTCATGAACTGGTACGACACCCAGACCGGCGCGCCGTTGCTGCCGATGTATGTCTCGACGGTGGACAGCGGCAACCTCAGCGCGCATTTGCTGGCCGTGGGCCAGGCCTGCCGCGAACTGGCGCAGGCGCCTGACGATGACCAGGCTTGCCAGCGTGCCATTGCGGCGGCCCGGCAACGGCTCAACCCGCTGCTGGCACGACGCTGCCGACTCACGCCCAATGAGCGCAATGAACTCAAATGGCTGCTGGCAGACCATCGGGCCACACTGCGCTCAGCCAGGCGGGACCGATTGGCGCAGGCCGGCGCAACCGCCCTGGGCGCGGATGCCCCCAGCACCCGACAGCGCTTGCTGAGCGCCGCACAGGCTTTGCAAAATCTGGCATGGCAGGCGGACTTCAGTTTCCTGTACAGCCGTCGCCGGCACCTGTTTCACATCGGTTACCGGGTGGCAGAACATCAGCGCGATGCCGGGTTTTATGACTTGCTGGCCTCCGAGTCGCGGCTCACCAGCTTGCTGGCGATTGCCCGGGGTGATGTGCCGGTGCGGCATTGGGCATCGCTGGGGCGGGCCTTCTTTGCCCGCGATGCCGGTGTCGGCCTGCGCTCGTGGACCGGTTCGATGTTTGAGTATCTGATGCCTGGCCTGGTATTGCTGGAGCCACGCGACAGTGTGCTGTCTGAAGCCAGCCTTGCCGCACTGCGCGAACAGATGGCGTTTGCCAGTCTGCAGGGTTTGCCCTGGGGGGTGTCCGAGTCGGCCTATGCCGCCAGCGATGACAGCCTAGCCTACCAGTATGCACCGCAAGGCGTGCCGCGTCTGGCGCTGCGCCGCACGCCACCTGACGAGCTGGTGGTGGCCCCTTACGCCACCGCACTGGCGGCACAGATAGCACCCCATGCGGCCACACTGAACTTTGCCGCGCTGGAGCGGCTCGGTGCGCGTGGCCGCTACGGATTTATCGAGGCGCTGGACTACACCGCTGCACGGCGCACCGGCGACGCCCAGTTTGTGCCGGTCGCCACCTTCATGGCGCATCACCAGGGCATGAGCATTGTGGCGCTGGCCAATGTGCTGCATCAGGGTGTGGCGCAGCGCTGGGGCATGGCCAATGCCCACCTGCAAGCCGTGTCGTCGCTGCTGCATGAGCGGGTGCCGCGTGAAATCTCCAATTTGGTCGCCATCCAGACCGGTCCCACGGCACAGGCCCAGCGCCGTCATTCTCCCGGCTTGCTGCGCGAAGTGGTGCCCGGCAGTGTCGCGGTTGAACCGACCCATCTGTTGTCCAACGGCCACTACAGCGTGCTGCTGCGCGCCAACGGTGCCGGCAGCAGCAGCTTCGAGCACATCAACATCACCCGCAGCCGCGATGATGCCCTGCGCGATGACCGGGGCAGTTTTGTCTATCTGCGCCGCGCCGCGCAAGGCGCGGTCTGCTCGATCACCCAGCACCCGACCCCGGACCCGCAGGCCCATTACCAAAGTGTCTTTCATGCCGACCGGGTGTGTTTTGATGCCACCTGGCCCGATCTGCAAGCCTACACCACGGTGTGGGTCAGCCCGGAAGACGACATCGAGTTTCGCCAGGTTGAACTGCGCAACCGGAGTGACCAGCCGCTACAGGTCGAACTGATCTCGGCCTTTGAGGTTTGCCTGTCCGACCCGCGCGCCGACGAGTCGCACCCGGTTTTTGGCAATCTGTTTGTCAGTGCGCAATGGCTGGCATCTGACCAAGCCCTGCTGTTTGAGCGCAAGCCACGGCTGGCCACCGAGCAGGGCTTGGGGTTGGCGCATTTCGTGACCGATGCCAGTGTGCCGATCATCCGGCTGCGCCAGGCCAGCAACCGGCTGGACTGGCTGGGCCGCAACCGGGGTGCCAGTGATCCGCTGGCGGCCATGACCAACTTGAGCGCCAGCAACAGCGACTCGCCAACGCCACTCGACACCGGGCTGGACCCAATGTGCGCGCTGTCGGCCACGCTGACGGTGGCGCCGTTTGCCAAAGCCCGCGTGACCTTTGCCACCGCTGCCAGCAACAACCCGCAAACCTTGCGTGCCGTCATCGACAAATACCGCCAAACCAGCAATGTGCAGCGGGCCTCGCTGATGTCGGCCACCCTGATCGGCATCCGGCTGCGCGCCTTGCGCATCAGTGCCGAAAACCTCGCCGCCATGCAGACCCTGACCAGCGCTCTAGCCTTGAGCCTGACGCACCCGCAGGCACGTCCGGTACGCCCGGAAAGCGCTGCCGCCGAGGTGTGCGACCGGCGACTCCTGTGGCGCTTTGATATCTCTGGCGACCGCCCGCTGATCCTGGTGCAAGCCGGTGTCACCCAGGGACTGGGGCTGCTGCGGGCGCTGTCGCAGGTGATGAGCCTGTGGCAATGGGGCCATCTGGGCTGCGATCTGGTGGTGATCAATTCAGAGCTTGCCTCCTACCTGATGCCGCTGACCCGTGAGCTTGACGCGTGGCGCGACCGGCACAATGCCAGTTGCAGCGCCCGCACTGGTTTGGTGGTCACCCGGCTGCACCTGCTGCAAGCCAACGCGCTGTCAGGCCCGGAGCAAAACACCTTGCACAGCCTGGCCCGGCTGGTGTTGCACGCCGATGGCCGGCCGCTGGCCTACCATGTGCAGAAGTGGATTGAACTGCATGAACAAGCGCTGGTGCAGCGGCAAGATGTGGCGACCACTGCGCTGCAGACCGTGCGCGCGGGCAGCGAAGCGCCACAACGCACAACTGGCGAGTTTGTGCCCGACAACGGCGAGTTTGTGTTTGATGTGCAGGCGCAACTGCGGCCAACCCGGCCCTGGATCAATGTGCTATCCAACCCGGCCTTTGGCGCGCAGATTTCTGAGGCGGGGGGTGGCTACACTTGGGCCATCAACAGCCGCTTGAACCAGCTCACCGGCTGGTCCAACGACCCGGTGACAGACCCGCCGTCCGAGTGGTTTTTGCTGCAAAACAGCAGAACCAGAGCGCTGTGGTCAGTCGCCCCATCGGCTGGCGTGCAAAACGGCGTGACCTACCGGGTCGTCCACGGGCAGGGGTACAGCAGCATCAGCCACCAGCACGGCAACCTGGCCGTGACTGCTACCTGGTGTGTCGATGCGCAAAGCGCGGTCAAGCAGATCCATCTGACGCTGCAAAACCACGGCCACAAAACTCTGCACCTGCGCCTGATTGGTCTGGCCGAGTGGCTGATGGGTGCCAGTCGCAGCGACCGCGCCACCGCCCGCACCGCCCTGCTGCAGGTACCCGGTCTGACAGCCTTGCTATGTACGCAGCGCGAGCGCTCTGCCGGTTTTGGCGATGGCACCGCCTTTCTGGCCGTGACATCGTCTGCGCAGGTCAGTGAAGATTGGACCTGCGACCGCCGTGAGTGCTTTGACGCGCGCGGTCAACTGGTGCTGCCAGATATTTTTGGCCAGCTCAGCGGCGACGGCCTGGACCCCTGTGCCGCCTTGTCCACCCCCATGACGCTGGGCGGTGGCCAGTCGGCAGCGCACACCTTCTTGCTGGGCTACGCCGCCTCGCCTGTCGAAGCGCGCCAACTGTTGACCCAGGCCGCTGCGGTGTCGGCGCTGCAGCGCCTGACACAAGTCAAATCGTTTTGGCAACATCTGCTGGGCGCCACCTGTGTCAAAACCCCTGATGCGCTGCTGGATGCACTGACCAACCACTGGCTGCTGTACCAGTCCGTTGCCTGCCGGGTTTGGGCCAAGGCGGGCTTTTACCAGGCCGGCGGGGCTACCGGCTTTCGTGACCAGTTGCAAGACGTGATGGCGCTGGCCTGGGCGGCACCCGACATGCTGCGCGCGCAAATTGTGCTAAATGCCTCGCGCCAGTTTATTGCCGGTGATGTGCAGCACTGGTGGCATGCGCCGCTGGGAGCCGGTGTGCGCACCCACTTCTCAGATGATCTGCTGTGGCTGGCACATGCCTGCGTGCATTACCTGCAGGCCACGGGCGATGCCGCGCTGCTCGACGAACCGGTGCCGTTTCTGGAAGGCACCGCGATTCCTGCGGGTGCCGAAGATGCCTACTTTGTCCCTGCCGTGAGCGACCAGCAAGCCTCGGTGTATGAACACGCGGCACGCGCCATCGACCGTAGCCTACGGGTGGGAACGCATGGCTTGCCGCTGATGGGCAGCGGCGACTGGAATGACGGCATGAACCAGGTCGGCATTGCGGGGCGCGGCGAGTCGGTCTGGCTGGCCTGGTTCTTGTGCCGCCTGGTAGCAGACTTTGCGCCGCTGGCACACCAGCGTGGCGACCACCTGCGCGCCGAGCGCTGGACGCAGGCGGCCAGCGGCTGGCAAGCAGCGCTGCAAACCCAGGCTTGGGATGGCTTGTGGTTCAAACGGGCATTTTTTGACGATGGCCAGCCGCTCGGTACCAGCGCCAATGCCGAAGCCCGCATTGACCTGATTGCGCAGGCCTGGGCGGTACTGTCCAATGCGGCGCCACTGGACCGCCAGCAGCAGGCGATGGCCGCTGTCGAGGCGCATTTGGTGGATGCCGATCTGGGACTGATCCGCTTGCTGGACCCGCCATTGGTACATGCGCTGCCCAGCGCCGGTTACATCCAGGCCTACCCGCCGGGGGTGCGTGAAAACGGTGGTCAATACGCCCATGCAGGTGTCTGGGCGCTGATGGCGCAAGCCCAACTGGCGCAAACCACCCTGCAAGATAGCGCCACCGACGCTGCCACCGCAGGCGACCTGGTCTATCGCTACTTTACCTATTTAAGTCCGGCCCACCGGTCTGCCCACCCCACGCGCGGCCCAGTGTATGGCCTGGAGCCGTATGTGATGGCGGGCGATGTGTACAGCCAGCCACCCTATGCGGGCCGGGGTGGCTGGAGCTGGTACACCGGTGCGGCGGCCTGGATGCACCGGGCGGTGATCGAGTCGATGTTTGGCCTGTGCCAGCGCGCCCAGGCCTTGTCGTTCAACCCCTGCCTGCCAAGCCATTGGCCGCAGGCCGAGCTGACGCTGCTGCGTGACACGCGCCGCCTGCACTTCATCCTGATGCGCGCCACACCAAAGGTGGCGCTGGCCGCCCATGCCCCGAAAAATGCCCAACTGCTGATGCCCGGCCAGTGGCTGCCCTGGACTGATTTGCCAGCGCAGAGCTGCTTTGTCGTGCCCTTGTTGCAAGACGTCCTGTAGGAGCGGCGGCAACAGTGGGTGCGCCAGCGCACCGACAGCACGCCAGACAACTTTTAAAGTCACCCCATGAACTTGGGGTTATCCCGGTTTTCTGCCCATCGGTGGTGGGGCTTTCACCATCAAACTTATTGGAGAATCATTATGTTTATTCGAGCCACCCTCGCCATGGCTACTGCCGCGCTGATCGTGATTTCTGCCTCTGGTTGCGCCGTCAGCCGTGGCCAGGAAACCATGGGCGCCTATGTGGACGATACCGGCATCACCACACTGGTCAAGGCACGCATGGCCGAAAGCAAGCTGGTCAGTGCCTCGTCAATCAGTGTTGAAACCCTCAACGGCACCGTGATGCTGTCGGGTTTTGCCAAAAGCGGCACCGAGAAAAGTGAAGCCGAGCGGATTGCCCGCGGCGTGAACAACGTCAAGGTGGTGAAAAACGAAATCGCCGTGCGCCCCTAAACCCGGTCTGCCAGACCCTAAACAGCACCCGCACCAAGTGCTGCCAGTTGACTCCGTCAGCTTGGCCAGGCGCTTGCCACCCCGGATTTGCCTATCGAATCACGGGGTCTTTGTCATTTTGGGGCAAACAATTGCTCTGCTTGCCGTCGCCGCAGGCCAGTGCCGGTGCGCCAGCGCACAAAAAAACAGGGGCTGGTCCGCCACAAATTTGGGTGAATTCCTCTTCGGGCCAACACCATGTCGCTCTTTACCCGCCCGCAGCGCCACCACCTGGCGTTGGCCGCCTTATGCATCTCCTGCGCCGCAGGGTGTGCCAATTTGCCCGATACCCAGGATATTCTGGCGCGCCACACGGCCCAGCAGGCAAGGTTTGAAAACGCACATGGTCCGGTTTCTGAAAAGCGGCGGGCCGCTGTGCTGGCCGATCTCAAGCGCGGCAGCGGCGACATCGATATCCTGGACAAGCAAATCGCGCTGGAACAATCCATCATGGGCAGCCCTTTGGTTCTGGGCAACAAAACCACGCTGCTGCAAGACGGTCCGGCCACCTATGCCGCCATGTTTTACGCCATGGCCCAGGCGCAAGACCATATCAACCTGGAGTCCTACATCATCGAAGACGATGCGGTGGGCCGCGAATTTGTCCAGTTGTTGCTGGCGCAGCAGCGCCGCGGCGTTCAGGTCAACCTGATTTACGACAGTGTGGGTGGCTTTAACACCCCGAAACTCTTTTTTGCCCCCTTGCGACAGGCCGGGGTGGCGGTGCTGGAATTCAACCCGGTCAACCCGCTGGACGCACGCGGCGAATGGCTGCTCAACAACCGCGACCACCGCAAACTGCTGGTGGTGGATGGGCGCGTGGCCTTCATTGGCGGCATCAACATCAGCAGCGTCTATTCCTCAGGCTCGATCCTGCGGCGCCCCAAAAAGACCACCGGCAACGCCGCCTGGCGCGACACCGACCTGCAGTTGCAGGGCCCGGTGGTGGCCGAGTTTCAAAAGCTGTTCATGCAGACCTGGCGCAAGCAGCAAGGCCCCGCGCTGGCCCCCAAAAACTACTTTCCAGCACTGGGCGCAGCGGGTAAAGACATTGTGCGGGCCATCGGCAGCACGCCCGATGACCCCTACAGCCTGATTTACCTCACGCTGATATCGGCCATTGGCAATGCCGAGCGCCAGGTGTACCTGACCAATGCCTACTTTGTGCCCGATCCGCAACTGCTGCAGGCCCTCACCGACGCGGCTGCGCGTGGCGTCGATGTGCGGCTGATTTTGCCCAGCTACAGCGACTCTGGTCTGGTGTTTCATGCCGGGCGGGCGCACTACAGCAGCCTGCTGGCTGGCGGCGTGCAAATTTTTGAACGCGAAGGCGCGCTGTTGCATGCCAAAACAGCGGTGATTGACGGCGTCTGGTCCACCGTTGGCTCCACCAACCTCGACTGGCGCAGCTTCATGGACAACGATGAGCTCAACGCGGTCATCCTGGGGCGTGACTTTGCCGCACAAATGGTCGCTGTGTTTGCCCGCGACCAGGCCGCCTCGCAAGCCATCGAGCGACACGCCTGGCAACAGCGCCCGCTGCAGTTCAAGCTCAAGGAGTGGCTGGCGCAATGGTGGGCACGCTGGCTTTGAGTCAGCCCGCACGGGCCGGACTTCATTGCCTATCCCATCAGGTCAGGGTCGAACGCACCCAGGTCGCTTTCAAAATCCTGACCTCCATAGAACACGCCGACGATTGACACCAATTCGACTCCGACTTCAAAGGCAATCACTGCCCTGCCCTTGTAGTTGGTGATGCGCAGGCCAGGGCGAATGTCATCGCGCCGAGTTCCCCGCTGAGGAAATTTCTGCAGCGTCTCGCAATAGCTCACGATGGCGCTGGTGTAGCGCTGAGCAATATCGGGGGAAGCTACTTGTGCAATATGGCGGTACAGCGCCTCCAGTTGCGCCAAGGCAACAGGTGCGAAAACGACTTGATAAATCATCACGCCAAAATACGCGATGCCGAATGCAGCGTGGCGAGCCGGGCACGCACCTGATCTGCCGTGACAGCGCTGGATGGATCTGCTTTAAGCGCATCGACAGCGGGTGCAACTTGATTTAGTAGCCATTGCTCCACTGCCCGGTCGCGTGCCATCAGGGCACGCAGTCCGTCCCGTATCACTTCGCTTTCTGTCGCGTAGTCGCCGCAAGCCACCTTGGATTTGACCAAGCCCGCCATTTCAGTCGGCAGGGTAATGCTCAGTTGCTGGGTAGTGCGCATAAAAAGTTCTCCAAAACGATCGATGGGATTTAATCATACACAAGGTGCCATCAACACTTTGGGGAGCTCTGGCTTTGACGCCGCCTGAGTTCGCTATCGCACCGACAGCTTTGCCACAAGGCGGCAAAGTCGGCGCTGCTTCCTTAATTTCAGACTGGAGATTTTTTTTATGAACAACCCACTGGGCCTGCGCATCCTGACCACCACCATCGCCGGGGTCATGACCATCTCGATGGTCGCTTGCAACAAGCTCGACGACAGCACCGGCGCACCGGCCCCCAGCATCACGGTGGGCACTGAAATTGATGATGGCATGGTGACCACCCGCGTCAAATCAGCCCTGCTGGCGGATGCCGACATCAAGGGACTCGACATCAAGGTCGAAACCCGCAAGGGCGAAGTCATGCTCAGCGGCTTTGTCAATAACCAGGGTCAGATTGAGCGTGCTGTTGAGGTGGCGCGCGGCGTTGCAGGGGTGACCAAAGTGGGCAACGACATGAGCCTGAAGAAGTAACCCCCGAAATAACACGATATTTGGCAGAAATCGTCATGCGCTGGCTGCCGGGCAGATTTGCTGGCGCAACGCCACAGACGCCGCCGGGGCGGCGAAATAGTTGCCCTGAAAGGCGGCACAGCCCAGCGCAACACAGTAGTCCCACTGGGCGGTCGTCTCTATGCCTTCGGCCACCCGCCCGCCCCACGAGATGCTTGCCATGGCGGCTGAGGTTGGGGTTGACCGGGAGTGGCCTGGCCCAACTTGGTGCGGTCGCCAGAGCCGGTCGAGTCAGGCGCACTCGGAGGTTACCGATTGGTGACGGCATGGGGGTCTGGATAGATGCGCAGGGCTGGCTGGCGGCATTGCAAGGGTTTTGGCGACAACATCGGTGGTTTGCATGTGGGTTAGATCGGTAGAGGTCTGAACGGAATTCTTCTTGATGGCACCAAGTGTTTCTGTTTGTCGCACCGCAATCCGTGCGCTGCCACACGCCAATGCCGCAAAATCAAAAAACATGACTCACGGCTCACTGATGTTGATGAACCTGTGTCCAAAGAAACTCAACATTCAGAAATTTAAACAAGCGGCTCCCCCACTTTTGCGACAACTTCCTTGATCTCTAACGTCGCTGGCTACACTTTAGGCCATTGGACCAGGGGTCTTGTATCTTGGTGTTGCAACGCGCTGGTGCAGCGCAGCAGCCCTGGGTAAATTGCGAAATCGGCTTCGCGGCTGCGGATGCAATCTCAGACCATCGCCCCCAAATCCACCGCCTTGCAAGCCAGCTTGACTACTTTGGGGATCGGTCTGCTGGCGGTGCGGTAGCTGATGATGTTGCGCCGCGACATGCCTAATGTTTCGGCGGCACGGCTGGCTGACAGACCGTGCTGCATCATCCAGGCATCAAAGCTGCGGGCGGCATCGCCAGACTGTTCGGCGGCCAGACGGTAAACCGTGGTGGCAGCAATCGACAGGGGGCCTTCGTCGTCCCAGGTCAGGCCGCTGCCCCATTCTTCCGGCAAAACACGTGCAAACAGCGCAGCATCTTTAAGTGGTTGGAGACTTTTGAAGTCGGCAATAAAGCCACTCAAATCGACATCGCAAGTCCAACCGTCTGCAAAACTGACATGGACACGCAGCTTGTCCAGCGCTGTGGCGCTGGTGATTCTGGGGAGTTTTTCACGCATTGTTTGCTCCATTAAATTCGATAGCTACTCACGCTTATCCAACAAGGGCTACAGGCTGATTTGGCTTAAACTTTTGGGGTTGTGGCTTCCAGCAGGCTGATCTCGTCAGCGCTCAGGTCATAGAGCTGATAGACCAGCCGGTCAATGGCGCGGTCGGTGGCGGTGATGTCTTGTTCGATGCTGCGCCGCTCGCTGCTGTCCAAACCGGGGGTTTGCAGCTCTTGGGTGAGGGCCAGCAGGGCGCTGACTTTTTGCACGATGGCATCGTGCTGCTGTTGCTGCGCGGGTACGCTGGTGTCGATGCTGCGGATGGGGACTTTTTCCATGTACTGGTAGATCAGCCGATAGCGGTAAACACCTGCGCGCATGCCAAACGGGATGCTGATGTGGCCAATGGCAAACCAGAACAAGCGGCTGTTGAGAATGCCCAGCAGGTACAGGCTGTCAGTGCCCAGGCAGTATGCCGTGTTGGCCAGATAGTGGCCGCTGGTGTCGAGCACAAAGCGGGGGAATTTGGCGATGTCGGGGTAGATGATTTTTGGCGCATCAAAAACCTCGAAGTACGCCACGTCATCCTGAATCTCATGCCAGGCATAACGGCCTGGCTTGCGGCCCACTTTGTCGTTTTTATCCGTTTTGGGTGTCAGCGCCTGCTTCCACTTTTCAAGGTGCGCCCGAATCGCCGGGTAGGCATCGATGTCCACGCCGCGCCGGGCAAAAATCAGCCACTGTTCCTTTTTGTGGTGCATGTAGCGCCGAATATCTTCGCCCCCCAGCAAGGGCTTGATCAGCTCGGCGCTTTTCGGGTCTTGCGCAATCAAATCGGCACGGGTTGCTGCGTCGATCACAAAGGCATCGTTCAAGCCAGTTTTGACCCCGTAAAAAATCTTTTTGTCGAGGTACTTGCCCAGCGGTTGACTGCTGGCAACGATCTTGGCAAACAGCGCCGTTTCCCCCGCCCCTTTCAGCGACCAGGCGGTTGCCGTGAGCTGGCTGCGCGGTATCGTTGTCGCATGGGCATCGACATAGCCAGACAGATTGACCAGCCCCGCCGCCGCCACGTCACACACCAGGCTGCTCGCCAGCGGCGCGACTTTGCGCAAGATCGGGATGCAAACATAGGTGTCTTTGGCACCCGAGAAGATCGCCAGTCCGCCAAAGTCAATGATGCGCTCGACTGCCGTGTGCGCCAGCAGCCAGCCGCGCAAGGGTTCAGCAAAGGTCGTGCGCAAAAAGCTGCTCGACACAATCACGCCCCAATAGCCGTCGGGCTTGAGCAGCTTGATGCCTTTCTCGATGAAATAGACATACAAATCCGCCACGCCATGAAACGATGCGTAGTGGGTTTTGAAATACTCCTTGCTGTCAGACAAAGACTCTTGCCGCACATACGGCGGGTTGCCCACCACCACATCAAAGCCGCCTGCAGCCATGATGTCGGCAAATTCGACCTCCCAGTCAAAGGCATTGATGCGCAGCTTGGCTTCGCGGTCAAACAGGCTGGTCTGCTGGGGATCGTAAAAGTCGCGCCCAATCAGGCTGTTGCCGCACTTGATGTTGCGGTCCAGGTCGGGCAGGATGCGCTCGCCCTTGTCAAACAGGCCAAGCTGCAGGCTGCGCTGGGTTTCGCCTTCCAGGCATTTCAGCAGCAGCGACAGGCGCGTGACCTCAACCGCTGCCGTGTCGATATCCACCCCGTGAATATGCGCCAGCAAGATGCGCTTGCGCTCATGCAGGGTGAGTTGCCAGGTGCCTGGCAGCCCCAAATCGGGTCCGTGGCCGGCGCGCACCAGGCGCTGCTCTTTGGCCCACTTTTCGGGTTTGTTGGCCACGTACCAGGCCAGATGCCAGTCCAGCAAATACTGATAGACGTTGATCAAAAACGCGCCTGAGCCGCAAGCCGGGTCCAGCGCCTTGAGGCGGGCGATGTCCGCCGGTGTTTTACCCGCCAGCAGTTGGCCCAGGGTGTTTTCAACGATGTAGCTGACGATGTATTCCGGGGTGTAAAACACACCACCGGCTTTTTTGACCTCGGGTTTGTCTTGCACGGCCACGCCGCCGTCAGGCGTGATCTCGATCACCTTGCCCAGAAACCGCTCATAAACCTGGCCCAAAATGTCCGCCGGCATCACCGCAAAGGCGTAGGGGCCACCGGGGAAATACAGCCGCTGAATCAGCGCTTGCAGCGGCGCATCGGCAATCTGTAGCGCCAAGTGCTGCTGGTCAGCGCCATCCTTGAAGTGGAACAGGCCCGAGTTGTAGCGCGCATCGGCCTCGGTAAACAGGCTGCACAGGTTTTTGTAGATGCCGGGCTGGCTGCCTATTTTTAGCAGGCGGCCATAGTCCTCAATCTCGCGGTCTTCGCAGATGCGCAAAAAGATGATGCGGTCGATGGTTTTTTGCGTGGCTTCGTTGAGGGCGCGCCGGCTGATGTCGGGCTGTGCGCGGTGCAGGTCGGTGGCAATCGTTTGTCGCCATTGTTCAATGTCGGCCAGAAACAGGTCATCGACCGTTTTACTGCCCTTGCTGGCTTTTTGCACGCCGGGCAGGTTTTCCAGTGACCCGGCTTGCACCCGCTCGCGCGAGAAGGCATCCCAAATCACATCCCACTTATCCATGTAGTCGGTGAATTTGCAGGTGAGCGTGGTCACCAGCGCGGTGTTGACCTGATCGCTGGCGCGCGGCTCGCAACCGCGCCCGAGATAGACCGAAAACTCCTCGAAGTCGGTCAAGATGACCACCGCATGATCGGCGTTGTAGCCATACAGCCGCGCTTGCAGGGCGTGGCGCACGCAGGTGTCCAGCGGCTCGTAGGGTTTTTTGGCTTCGACAAAAAAGCTCTTGCCCGCGCTGCGGCCAAAGGCGTAGTCAGCGCGGCCCTTGCTGTCGTCATCGCGCTTTTGGGCGTATTCAAGCTGCACGTCGTCGTCGGTGATGGCCCAGCCCAGTGCCGCAAAAAAGTGGTCGATGAACTTTTGCCGTACCGTGGTTTCGTTGTAGCTTTGGCGGTCTTTGGCGCTGAGTGCCACATAAGCGCGCTTGAACTCCTCGACCAGCGCGGCCACCATAATGCGGCCCTGGTCTTTGGTGATGGCTTGTTTTTTGTACATGAATGGATATCCCTTGGGGTGATGGTGATGCGTGACGCAGGGCATTTTGCCCGGTTTGAGGGTCAAGTCTGACTTGAGCCTTGCCCAGGCTGGCTTGCTGGCGGTGACTAAATATTCAAAATTAATAGCTGGATACGCAATAGATATAAGCGCTAGAGGACGATTTGTTCTAAATTTGAGTGATCAATAGTCGCCATGCCACGAATCAATCCAGATGCAGCTTGTCACTGCATCAACACGCCGATCGGCTGCCAGCCAAGCCATGACCGACTCAGCTTGGGCCTGCGTCATGGAGCCACGCCCTGGCTTGGCCAGCACGCCATCCAGATCGGCAACAGCGGCCGTGCCAAAGCCGCCGCCAAACATCAGCTTGTGCGATTCCACCTCAGCAAGAAAGTCGTCAATGAAAGCATCCATCGTTACCTCGGTGTCGCAGCCAACAAGTGGTGCAGCAATCGACAGTCCCCACTCCTGAAATTCACCAAGATGATTTTTCTTGCGCTGACGGCGGTTGAGGTGGCGCTGCTTCTGCGTTAGCGGGGTGGCTTGGGGCTGATTTGGCAAGGTGAGGATGGGCATGGTGTGGTGTTCGCCAAGTGCGGGGGATTTCGGGCATTATCCGAACGGTGTGGCTCAAATACTGCGCCTGCCTGCACGTCGGCTGTCAAAGAATCCCTCAAACCCATGAACTGCTGCGAGCACGGCTGTCGGCTGGAAGGCGGCCATGCGCTGCTGACGACGCACAAATTGCTGGCCGACATTTTGGTCAATTTCTGATTGAATGTGTTTGTAACAGTGAAGCTGCTTCACTACAATGATTAGCATGGACAGCACGGTACACCGCTTCAAAAACGCCAGAATTGCGATGTATCTGGGCGATCATCCGCCACCCCATGTGCATCTGACCGGCCCTGGCTTCAAAGCCTTGATCGAAATCGACGGACTCAAGGTGCTCGGCAGTGCTGATGCCAAAACCCTGGCAGAAGCCAAAGCATGGATCGCCGGCCACCGCGCAACTCTCATGGAAATCTGGAAACTACGAGGAACCAAACGATGAAACAACCCAATATCACAGCAGTGACCGTCACCGGCGACAAAACCGTAGCTATCACCTGGGCGAGCGGCAAAACCGACCGGGTTGCTTTGGGCGACCTGATAGCCGACTTGGCTGGTCTGGAACCATTGGACAACCCCGCAACCTTTGCTGCAGTCAAAGTTGGCGAAGATGGATGGTCATTGCTTTGGCCCACCGGTGCCGAAATTGGCACCGACACGCTGTGGCGCATGGCGCGTGAACAAGCCCTTGAAGCCACACCGATTGCTGAATTTTCAACATGGCGCAAGCGCAATCAGCTCTCTCTGTCGGATGCCGCCATGGCGCTTGGCATTACCCGGCGCATGGTTTCCTATTACGAAGCGGGTCGCTATTTGATACCCCGCATGGTCGGCCTGGCCTGCAAAGGCTGGGAAGCAGAACGTGCAAGCCGCACCAGCTAGCGCGCTACGTTCACCCACGCGAACTGGCCAATCCAGATGTTAATGCCATGCTTGCGCAGTAACTTGAAGCTACAAGTGTTTTAGGCCTCTAGCCCTTGTTGGCAAAGCGCTGCTAGCTATGAATAATATAGCTGTTGAATAGCCCAGGCAGCTCGCCATGCTGGCACTTGGGTTGAGCGCGTGCTGCGCCGGGCCAAGCACGCCAAAGCATCAAAATTTGTGCGGCCTCATGCGACAACCCACAACAGCCCAGGCACACGACTGATTTTGAAAAGCCATTTTTTACACCCGGCTGCAGTGCTGACAATGTCATTTCTGGCGGCGATTGCCTTGGGCACCGGGCTGCTGATGCTGCCGCTGTCCAATGCCAAAGACGAAGTCGCCCCCTTTCTGAGCGCCCTGTTCACCGCTACTTCTGCGGTCTGCGTGACCGGCCTGGTGGTGGTCGATACCGGCAGCTATTGGAGCGCCGAGGGTCAGATTCTGATCATGGCCATGTTCCAGTTGGGCGGCTTTGGCATGATGCCCTCTGCCACCCTGATGGGCTTGCTGATGGGCGGGCAAATGCGGCTTCGCACCCAACTGTTGCTGCAGGCAGAAACCCATTCGCTGGCGCTGGGCGATGTCAAAAGTGTTGCCAAGGTGGTGCTCTGGGTGACGCTGCTGACCGAGTTGTCGATCGCCCTGCTGCTGACCCTGCGTTTTGCCCTTGGCTACGGCATGCCTTGGGGCGAGGCGATCTGGCAGGGCCTGTTTCACGCCGTGTCCGCCTTCAACAACGCCGGATTCAACAACGCCGGATTTTCCACATGGAGCGACGGTTTGATGCGTTTCGTCGGGGATGCCTTTGTGCTGGGCCGTTGATGCTGGCAATCATCATTGGTGGCCTGGGTTTTCCGGTGCTGCACGAGTTGCTGGTTGATCGGCGCAGACCAAGCTAGTCGATGCATGCGGTGCTGACGGTCTGGGGCTCGGTCGCCTTGATCGTGATCGGCACGCTGCTGCTGTTTCTGTCGGAAATGGACAACCCGAAAACCTTCGGGCCACTGGACTGGGGCACCAAAGGGCTGGCGGCACTGTTTGCCTCGGTGTCGGCACGCACGGTGGTCGGCATCAAGCGCCGCCACGAAGATTTTGTCTATGCCAAGCCCGACACCGAAGTCAAGCCGGGCGACCATTTGATCGTGGCCGGCCCGACCCGCATGGTGGAGCGCTTTGCCGCCCTGTATTGAGCCACTGGGTTTGCTTAGCCAGCCTGCAGCGCAGCGTTGGCTTGTACCATCAGCACATTCACTTCTTTTTTTCTTCACGATGCACAACACGCCACCTCATGGGTCTGAATTGATTGACGACGAGATCGACCTGCTGGCCAGCCTGGTACACCTGCCTGGTACGCAGTTGATCGAGCTGGGCTGTGGCGCTGCCCAGTTCGCCGCAGCGCTGCTGGCACGCTTTCCCTGCGCAGGCGTGACTGGCCTGGAGGTCGATGAGCGCCAGATGGCCAAAAATCTGGCCGCACCCGCCACACCAGGGCTGAGCTTTGTCAACGCGGGCGCACAGGCCATTCCCTTTGCTGCGACACGCTTTGATGGCGCATTGATGCTCAAGTCCTTGCATCACATACCCATGCCGCTGATGGCACAGGCGCTGGCTGAAGTGGCACGCGTGCTCAAGCCCGGTGGCTGGCTGTATGTGTCCGAGCCGGTCTATGCCGGCCCGCTCAACGACATCATGTGCCTGTTTAATGACGAAGAGGTGGTGCGAGCCGCCGCACAACGGGCGCTCGACGCTGCCCTGCAAACCGGCCAATGGCAAGCGGTCACTGATCGGCGTTTTGAGATGCCGGTGCATTTTGCCGACTTTGCCGCCTTTGAACAGCGCATGATGCGCCCCACTTATGCCAACCACCAGATCAACGACACACTGCACACAGCGATTCGCCAACGCTTTGAGTCGCACCTGGGCCCACAAGGTGTGTCGCTGACCCGGCCTATGCATAGTCGCCTGCTGCGCAAGACGCTACGCTGACTGTCAGTCAACCGGCGGGCAAGCCGACTTGGAGAGTTTTTGATGCTGATCGCAGGCTGATGGCGATCAAGAACGTAACCAGGAACGCAATAAGGACCAGAAACCCCGCAACAGCCTTAGCCATAAAACCGAATCGCATTGCGACCGGCTTCCTTGGCTTGGTACATGGCGGCATCAGCCCATTTGAAAATATCTTCCGGTTTGTCTTGCTGACCCAGGTAAAGCACCGCACCGATGCTGGCAGATGAACGATGCGTCACCGTCTCAGGTGTTTGGGTCGGGTGTTTCACCGTGAGAAGGTAGGGGGCTGACAGGCAGATGCGAATTTTCTCGGCGACCACTGCAGCCTGCGCCGTCGCTTCAGACCGGTCTGCGCTGAGGTCGCTTAGCAGCACCACAAACTCGTCACCGCCAAAGCGGGCTACGGTGTCGATCTCGCGCACACAGCCGGTCAAGCGATGGGCGGCTTCGATCAACAGCAAATCGCCCACCAGATGCCCATGCGCGTCATTGAGCGGCTTGAAGTTGTCCAGATCAAGCACCATCAGCGCACAGTGGCCATCCTTGCGCTGGCTGGCTGCCATCGATTGGCCCAATCGGTCGCCCAGCAGGCGCCGGTTTGGCAGTTGCGTCAGCGGGTCATAAAA
>CAIQOO010000117.1 GCA_903873485.1 uncultured beta proteobacterium
ATCCCTGCCAAAGATCTGTCGATCGGTCAGGCGGTGCTGTGGATTGGACGTTTGGGCGGCCATCTCAACCGCAGAAGGGACGGTATGCCTGGGGTGAGGACGATGTGGCGTGGATTGCAGGCCCTGGCCCTGCTCGTCTCCAGATTCCGCGCTGGCCTGCGTGCCGGCCACCAAATGCTGCTGGAATAATTGTGGGTAATGCTCAGACCTGGGCGGGGGGCAGTTGCAACTGGCCGTAATTGCCTGACAGCGCGACAAAGCTGTGTGCGATGTCGGCTAGCGCAGTGCGCAGCAGTTGGCCACCCTGCTTGCCAAAATCTTCCCAGGCCGATTCATCGGTCAGTTGGCTGCCGGGTGACTTGAGCTGGCCTGCCAGACGCAGGCGGGCTTTTTCAATGGCCGCGCTGCATTGCTGCTCTATGCCGTCGCGGTCTTGCTGCTGCTGGCTGTAAAGCTCGGCCTTCAACTCAGACAGAGCCTGTTTGCGCTGCATCAGTTCGGTGTGAAAGGCTTGCATCGCCTGCTCTGACTGGGCTTCGCAACTGCGCTGCGCCTGCGCGTTTTGCCCGAGGGCGTTTTGCAGGATCGGCTTGAGTTCTGCGCGAAACCGGCGTTGGCGAATATCTGCCAGATCGTCTTTGGAGCACAGACCTTCAATGCCACCGAGAAAATCATTGGCAACTGGCTGTCTGGCAGGCCGGGGGCGCGGCACAAGCTGGTGCTGGCCAGCAAGGTGGCTGGGCCGTCGCGCAGCATGCCGTGGATACGCAGGGGCAGCCCGGACCTGACCGGTGCCGATATTGTGCAGGCCTGCAACGGCAGCCTCAAGCGCCTGCAGACCGATGTGATTGACCTGTATCAGATTCATTGGCCGGTGCGCAGCGTGCCGATGTTTGATGGCCTGTATTTTGAGCGCAGCGACCAGGAGGGCACGCCGATGCAGGCTCAGCTTGAAGCCTTGGGCACGCTGGTCAAGGCCGGCAAGGTGCGCGCGGTCGGGCTGTCCAATGAAACCCCGTATGGGGTGCACGAGTTTGTGCGTCTGGCCGAGCAGCATGGTTTGCCACGGGTGGCGACGCTGCAAAACGGCTACAGCCTGCTCAACCGCAGTGTCGAAAACGCGCTCGATGAAACCCTGCACCGGCTCAAGGTGTCGCTGCTGGCCTATTCACCGCTGTCCTTTGGCTTGCTGACGGGCAAATTTGACGCCAGCGGTCTGACCGGCCCAGATGCACCGGCGCTGGCTCGCCTGACCAGGTTCGAGTCCACCCGTCAACAACGCTGGGGTCGGCCACGGGCGCTTGAGGCCAGCAAGCGTTACAGCGCCCTGGCGCGTGCCCATGACCTGACGCCGCTGCAAATGGCGCTGGCGTTTTGCTACACCAAATGGCAGGTTGCCAGCACCATCATTGGCGTGACATCGGTGGCACAACTCGATGAAGACCTGGATGTCTGGGGCACCCGCCTTTCGGCCGAGTTGCTCCGGCAGATTGACAGCGTCCGCTGGGACATGCGCGACCCGGCGCAATAATGCCGGTGGTTGCCACAGGTTTTATGCCTTTTTGGCCTCCAGCCCTTGTCCCTGTTGCGCTGCCAGCTATATGAATCATAGTAAATTGAAATCGTTCCAGGGCCACTGTCGATGGCCGCATGGAGGCTGTTGTACAGTGCAGCTTTCAGCATAGAGATTTGATATGACCAAGAAGGGACAAGAATCGACCGTGGTGTATGGCACGGAAGATTTGTTGACAAGCCTGTGCAACTCGGTGACCCAGGTTCTCAATGTGGCAACCCAATGCCAGATTCACTATTCCGGCATGGTTCAGCGCATCACCAAAACCTGTCTGAAACCCGATATTGGCTGCTTTGTGCTGTTTGATGGCGGTTTCTCTGGCCTGGTGGTGATCAATTTTTCGGCGGCTACGGCGATGGAGCTGTATGAAAGCTACATGCTCAACATGGGCATGCCCAAGAGTGAACTGGCCAGCGCCCACACCTCTGATGAGGTGAGCAACATCATGGGCGAATTGATGAACCAGATCGTCGGCGACTTCACCGGCAAGGTGCGGCGTGAATTGCAAACCCACATCACCCAGAGCCAGCCCAAAATGCTGGTGCTCAACAAACAGGTGGTGCTCAGTGTCGATACTCACCTGGACAAGCCCGAAGCCCGGCGGGTGACCTTTTACACCGGAAAAAACAATATTTTTTACCTGGAACTGGCGATTGATCGCACCGAGTTCATCAAGCTGCATGATTTTGACGCCAACGAAGTGCTTGACCCGGACGCATTGATTGCCCAGACCAATGCCGAGCGCAACGCCGACAGCAGCTCCAGCCCGGCAGCAGCGGCAGAGCCGGCTGACCATGACGAGTTGCTGCGGTCGCTGGGCCTGTAGGCAACGGCTGGCAGCCGGCCCGGCGCTGACGCCCAGGCATGTTGCTGGCCCTGTCGGCAGCCCCCACGGCGGCCATTGTGCCGATGCACGGCAACCCGTTTCAAATGCCTTTTTCGATACCGCCTGCACCCATCAATACAGCCATCAAAGAGAGTTGAACCACGCCCTGCTTTTTTTGAATGTCTTCAACGGCAGACAGCGTACTCAAGCCCGGCAGCATGAAGAATAGGCGATCCGCCGGAATTCTGTGTGGCCGTCAAGCCAACATCCTGAAAACCAGTTCCGCTACCATCATCGACATACAGCCGCAAGTTTTCGTACCTCCAACGCATGGCATTCGCGGTGCTGGATTGACCTGCATAGGTTCCACCTTGTCCAGAACTGTAGCTTTCGGCACCACCGTTGACGCTCAGCAGGCCGTCAGGCCGGAAAACCACTCTTCGAGTGGTCGAGGTGCCGCTATTTTTGTTGAAAGTAAATGAACACCACGCGTTGTTCATGAGAATCTGCCGGTGCTGAGCGTCCTGCGGGCTGCCACCGGGTGCCGCCATGGTACTGGGGTCTTTAGGCGCCTTTGCTGCGGGAATCGATTTTCCTGGTGTGCCACCGACCTTGCGCCAGGCAAGCTGTATGGGTCCAACCGTCATAATCAAACGCCCGCCCTGGAACAGGAATGGCATCACATCTGTCCCCACCGTGAGTTGATTGCCGCGTACCGCCCAGCTTGTCTCTTCACCGCCCATCGACGCAGAGCCATCAGCACGCAATTCCATGGTTTCGCTGGTCTGCATCTCCATTTGATATTTTCCAACCAGATCACGTGACACCTGACCCCAAGTCAATACATGACTGAACAGCATGGCGTAGAGAAATGCCTTGGCAATAGACATGCGAACTCCTGGTTTGACATTCGGTTTAACTGCTCAGCAGCGCCCCCGGATGGCAGCCTTGAATACGGTCAGGCCTAAGTCGTGACTGGCAGGGGGGAGCTGATCGTATCAAACAAAGTCGGCACCGGGGCGGCGTGGCTTGCCAGAATGTGCTGTGCCCGGGCCAGCGCGGCGCGCGCTGCATCGTCCTGCCCGGCCTGAAGCGAGGCATCGGCCAACGCCAGCAGCGCGTCGGCCAGGCGGGGGCTGCGCTCTGCATCGAGATGCATCTGTGCCAAAGCCACCGCACGGCCAAGTTGCGGCAGCGCGCTGGCAACATTGCCCGGCTTCAGATGGGCTTTGCCCGCCAGCCCGGCGGCGCGTTGCTCGCGCAATTCAAGGTATTGTGGTGCCGGGTCGGCGGCAATTTTCTTGAGGGCATGCTCGGCGATCAGCAGGGCCGGCTGCGGGTCGCCCAACTCAAGCGCCAGTTCGCCCCACTCAATGCGTCTGATCCAGGCACCAAAGGAGTCCGGTTCATCGGCTTGTGGATTGGGGGCCAGGGCGAGGGCGGCGCGCGCCTGGTCAGGCTGGTTTTCAATCCGCTAAAACGCTCAAAAGACCGTTTTGCCCCAATGCCAGTCAGCACAAAGCCTGGTTTTGCAGGCAGGGCATCGACCGGAACATTGGTGGCCAAGCCTCAATCCCGGTCTGCCTGTCTGTTTTTGTGTTGCAGTGCCTGGTTCAGGCTGAATCCGGGCAGAAAATAGCCATCATGGCCAAGAAAGATCACGTCTCCGAAACCCCTGCCACCCATTGCCTGAAAGCGGCAAAGGTGGTCTTTACCGAACATCCGTACCAGTACTTGCCGCGCGGTGGCGCGCAACATAGCGCCTCGGTGCTGGGGTGGGACCCTTACGCGGTGGTCAAAACCCTGATCATGCAAGACCAGGATGCCAAGCCGCTGGTGGTGCTGATGCATGGCAGCCGCAAGGTATCGACCAAAAATCTGGCGCGCCAAATCGGCGCCAAGTCGGTCGAACCCTGCGCGCCCGAGGTGGCCAGCCGGCACAGCGGTTATCTGGTCGGCGGCACTTCACCCTTTGGCTTGCGCCGGCTGATGCCGGTGTTCATTGAATCGAGCATTCTGGAATTGCCCCACATCCTGATCAATGGCGGGCGGCGCGGCTACCTGGTGGGGCTGGAGCCGCAGGTGTGCGTGCGGCTGCTCGGTGCTCAACCGGTGCAATGCGCCTTGAGCCTGGCCGACTGAGCCTGAGCGGGCTGGCAAAATAGGCAGTTGCCAGTGCGGCAGGCCAACAGGAGCAATTTTGGAATTCATGCAAGGTTTTTTACCCGTTTTGGCGGTCGTGGCGGCGTACCTGACGGGGTCGCTGTCGTTTGCGGTGATTGTCAGCCGCGTCATGGGTCTCAGTGACCCGCGCACCTTTGGCAGCAAAAATCCGGGTGCTACCAACGTGCTGCGCTCTGGCAGCAAGGCTGCTGCCATCATCACGCTGCTGCTCGATGCGGCCAAGGGCTGGCTGCCGGTGCTGCTGGTGCGCTGGTTTGGCAAACCTTACGGGCTGGAGGATGGCACCGTGGCAATGGTCGGGCTGGCCGCATTTTTGGGGCATTTGTACCCGGTGTTTTTCAAATTTGCTGGCGGCAAGGGTGTCGCCACTGCACTGGGCGTGCTGCTTGGCCTGAACGGCTGGCTCGGCTTGGCCAGCATGCTGATCTGGCTGGCCACTGCCGCGCTGTTTCGCTATTCGTCGCTGGCTTCCCTGGTGGCGGCCTTGCTGGCGCCGGCGGTGTATGTGCTGGGTGGCGGCGGCCTGTGGTTTGTCAACAAGGGCATCGCGGTTGGCGTGGTGGCGATGTCGCTGCTGCTGCTGTACCGCCATGCCGAGAACATCAACCGCCTGATCAAGGGCACCGAGTCCAGGCTGGGCAAAAAAACCACGGCCAAGCCGCCGGTCGCCCCGCCGCTGCCGGATCATCATGCCCATCACGGCCATCAAGCCGGACGCAAGCCGCATCGCAGCCAGCAGCACAAAGGAGGCCACAACCCATGAAACTCTGCATTCTTGAAAACGACTACCTTGATCCGGCGATTGAGGCCCGCTATATTGGCTATGGCGCCATGTTTGAGCGCCTTCTGCAAACGGCTGGTGCAACCGGTGAATTTGACATTTTCAACACCCCCCGGGGCCAGTACCCGGCATCCTTTGATGCCTATGATGCCGTGCTGCTCACCGGCAGCCGGGCCGATGCGTTTTCGCCGCAAGCCTGGGTGCTGACACTGCGCCAAAAGGTGGAAGAACTGCTGCAGGCCAAAAAGAAGCTTGTTGGCGTGTGTTTTGGCCACCAGTTGATCGCCCTGTGCTTAGGCTCCGAAGTGGGTCGCGCACCGCAGGGCTGGGGTGTCGGTCGCATGCAGTACCAGTGGCTGGCTCCCGAATGGCCGCAGGCGCAAGGCCGCGACGGCATCGCGCTGCTGGCCAGCCATCAAGACCAGGTGCTGGCGTTGCCTGCCGGAGCGACCTTGCTGGCGACCAGCGAATTTTGTCCGGTGGCCGCCTTTGCGCTCGATGACCACGTCTTTTGCGTACAGGCGCACCCGGAGTTTGTCGAGGACTACAGCGCCTTTTTGCTCAACAAGCGCCGCGCCCTGTTTGGCGAAGATAAATACGCCGCCGGCATGCAGGGCCTGACGCAAGGCCATGAGGGGCTGGCGGTGGCGCGCATGATGATCGCTTTTATCGAGGGCCATACACTGTGTGCGGGAACGAAGCATTTCCCTTCAAACTGAAAATACCAGGAGACACCATGCATTTTGTGAACCATCCGTCCATCCATCAGCCTGAGCGCGATCAGCGTCGCGGTGCTGGCTGTCACGGCCTGCGGTGGCAGTGACAGCATCCAGCGAAAACATCAACACGAAGCCCGGCTACCTCGATGATGTGGAGTCGTCCCTGTTACTCCTGAACTATCTCGATGCTGAACTCAATGCTCACGCAGCGACATGGTTCAAACGGAACATCTTGGATCTCACCACCAAGACAGCGAGAGAGCTTATTCGGGGTAGATCAGGGAAAGGAGCACAGATCGACTACGATAGGCTCTACGCATACCACATTTTTGCGGACCTTGATGCGACTATGAAAGAACCAGAAGCCACTGGTATATAAGTACCGTACGACTTACATGTACCGATTTGAAGCAAATCGGCTCAATTTTAGCCGAAACGCTGG
>CAIQOO010000118.1 GCA_903873485.1 uncultured beta proteobacterium
ATCGGGTGATTTTGGGTTTTTCACCTGGCATATCAGAATTGGCAGGGCTGACAGTCTCAACACACTCCAGGTAATTCAAGGCATGACCGTGGTAGTCGAGTCCTGTCACCCATCGGAATTCTTGCTCAATGGTTTTTCCGCAGTGACAGCCGCAACCTGTTTTACCCCGACTTTGTGGTCTGCCTGACGCATGAGCTGGGCGACGCGCCCTTGACCCGGCTGGTAGAAACCAAACACGACCTCAAGGATGCCACGCGCAAAGGAAAGCACCTATCAAAAACCTACGGCAAAGTGTTGTTTTTGACCAAGGATTCCCAGCGTTTCAAAATCGTGCAAGACGACGGCAGCCTGGGCGAGGTGGTTGACTTTGACGACCTGGCCCGGCTGCGTCAATGGATGCGTGACACGGCACCTGTTTGCCGCTAGTTTTAACGAATGGTTTTCGCATTACAGTCCGATTCTGCCGAATACTACTATATTAATAGCTAAAGGTGCAATGCCAGCATGGGCTGCAAGCATATTTAGCTAAAAAAGTTCTTCAGTCTGTCGGTCCAACTGTCACCGGTCGGAGAGTGCTTGCTGCCACCTTTTTTAAGGGAATCATCCAGTTCGCGCAGCAGTTTGCGTTGGTGTTCGGTGAGCTTGATGGGCGTTTCAATCAGAATGTGGCAATACAGATCACCGGGATAGCTTGAGCGCACACCCTTGATCCCCTTGCCGCGCAGCCGGAACTGTTTGCCGGTCTGAGTGCCTTCGGGGATGTCGATGGCGGCCTTGCCGGCCAGTGTTGGCACATCAATTTCACCGCCTAGCGTTGCGGTGATGAAGTCGATCGGCACCGAGCAGTGCAGATCATCGCCGTTACGCTCAAAAATATCGTGTTTCTTCAGGCGAATCTCGATGTACAGATCACCCGGCGGACCACCATTGGTGCCGGGTTCGCCGTTGCCGGCACTGCGAATGCGCATGCCGCCGTCAATGCCGGCCGGAATCCTGACTTCAAGGGTTTTCTGCTTTTTGATCTTGCCCTGACCATGGCAAGCCGGACAGGGTTCAGGAATGACCTTGCCAGTGCCACGGCAGGTCGGGCAGGTTTGTTGCACGCTGAAAAATCCCTGTCGCATCTGTACCGAGCCGGAGCCGCCGCAGGTGCCACAGGACTTGACCTGGGTGCCCGGCTTGGCGCCGCTGCCGTGGCAGGTGTCGCAGGCATCCCAGCTCGGGATGCGAATCTGCGCGTCCTTGCCTTTGGCGGCTTCTTCCAGGGTGACTTCCATGGCGTAACTCAAATCACTGCCACGATAAACCTGTCTGCCCCCGCCCGCCCGCCCGCGCGACTGGCCAAACATGTCGCCAAAAATGTCGCCAAATGCTTCGGCGAAGCCACCGTAAGCTTCGGCCCCGCCCGGCCCGCCACGCATGTTCGGGTCCACGCCGGCAAAGCCATGCTGGTCGTAGGCAGCGCGTTTCTGCGGATCCGACAGCATTTCATAGGCCTCCTTGGATTCCTTGAACTTTTCTTCGGCGGCTTTGGCCGCGTCACCCTGGTTGCGATCAGGGTGGTGCTTCATCGCCTGCTTGCGGTAAGCCTTCTTGATCTCTTCGTCGGAGGCGTTTTTGGGGACACCCAAAACTTCGTAATAGTCTCTTTTAGCCATGGTCTAACTCGTGCCTGGTTTCAATACAAACGCCGCGTTGAAGCCCAATAGGCGATCAACGCGGCGCATGTTGCCTGTGTCAACAAAAATGATAGAGCCAGTGCTCAGGGCTTTTTGACTTCTTTCACTTCTGCGTCCACTACATTGTCGTCTTGCGCCGGCTTGCCTTGTGATCCGGCGTGACTGGCGTCGGTGCCAGAACCGGCATCAGCTTGGGCACCTTCCTTGGCTTGCATGTCGGCATACATTTTTTCACCGAGTTTCTGGCTGGCCGTCATCAGGGCTGCGCTGGTGTGCTCAATGGCAGCTTTGTCCTCACCTTTGAGAGCGCTTTCGAGGTCTTTCATGGCGGCTTCGATTTTTTGCTTGTCGCTTGCGTCAATCTTGTCGCCGTACTCGGTCAGGCTCTTCTTGACGCTGTGCAGACTGGCTTCAGCCTGGTTGCGGGCTTGCACCAGTTCGAGTTTTTTCTTGTCGTCCGCAGCGTTCAGTTCGGCATCCTTGACCATTTGCTGAATCTCGGCTTCAGTCAGGCCTGAATTGGCCTTGATGGTGATCTTGTTTTCTTTGCCGGTGCCCTTGTCTTTGGCGCCGACGTGCAAAATGCCGTTGGCATCAATGTCAAAAGACACTTCAATCTGCGGCAAGCCACGTGGCGCGGGTGGAATGCCTTCAAGGTTGAATTCACCCAGCAGTTTGTTGCCTGCGGCAATCTCGCGCTCGCCCTGAAACACCTTGATCGTCACGGCAGGCTGGTTGTCATCGGCGGTAGAGAAGGTCTGGGCAAACTTGGTCGGGATGGTGGTGTTTTTGGTGATCATCTTGGTCATGACACCGCCGAGCGTCTCAATGCCCAGCGACAGCGGGGTGACATCAAGCAGCAACACGTCTTTGCGGCCGCCCGACAGCACCTGGCCCTGGATGGCCGCGCCGACCGCCACGGCTTCATCCGGGTTCACGTCTTTGCGGGGTTCCTTGCCAAACAGTTCCTTGACTTTTTCCTGCACCTTGGGCATGCGGGTCATGCCGCCGACCAAAATCACATCATTGATATCGTTCACGCTGACGCCTGCATCCTTGATGGCGGTGCGGCAGGGTGCCATGGTGCGCTCAATCAACTCTTCCACCAGCGACTCCAGTTTGGAGCGAGTCAGCTTGATGCTGAGGTGCTTGGGGCCGGATGCATCCGCCGTCACATAGGGCAGGTTGATGTCGGTTTGCGCGCTGCTGGAGAGCTCGATCTTGGCTTTCTCGGCGGCTTCTTTCAGGCGCTGCAAGGCCAGCACATCCTTGCTCAGGTCAACGCCCTGGTCTTTCTTGAATTCGGCAATGATGTAGTCGATGATGCGTTGATCGAAGTCTTCGCCACCCAAAAAGGTGTCGCCGTTGGTTGACAGCACTTCAAACTGCTTTTCACCATCCACATCGGCAATTTCAATGATGGAAATATCGAAAGTTCCGCCGCCGAGGTCATATACCGCAATTTTGCGGTCGCCTTTTTCGTTTTTGTCCAGGCCAAAAGCCAGCGCTGCTGCAGTTGGCTCGTTGATGATGCGCTTGACTTCGAGACCGGCAATTCGACCAGCGTCCTTGGTGGCCTGGCGCTGTGCGTCGTTGAAATACGCCGGCACCGTGATCACCGCTTCAGTGACGGCTTCGCCCAGGTAATCTTCGGCGGTTTTTTTCATTTTGCGCAGCACATCTGCGCTGATTTGCTGAGGTGCCAGACGGGTGCCCCGGACCTCAATCCAAGCATCGCCATTGTCGGCAGCGGCAATCTTGTAGGGCATCAGGTTGATGTCCTTTTGCACTTCTTTTTCGGCGAATTTGCGGCCAATCAGACGCTTGACCGCATACAAGGTATTTTTCGAGTTGGTGACGGCCTGCCGCTTGGCGGACGCGCCGACCAGCACCTCGCCGTCTTCCTGGTAAGCAATAATGGACGGCGTGGTGCGTGCGCCCTCCGAGTTTTCAATGACCTTGGGGCTGTTGCCTTCCATGATGGCCACGCAACTGTTGGTCGTGCCGAGGTCGATGCCAATGATTTTTCCCATGATTTTTCCTTGAATGGTTGCGGGCAGAGCGGTCCTGCCAGGCAGGCTGTGGTCTGTTTTGCAAGGGTTATTAAATTAAGATGTATTTAACGTGTGGATGACTTGGCGATTTTCAAGCCGGACCGACCGTCAATTTGGCGCCGCTGACGGTCACCAGGGCAGGCCGGAGCACCCGATCCGAGATCAGATAGCCCTTTTGCAGCACCATCACCACCGTATTCGGTTCCTGGTCTGACGGCACCACGCTGATGGCCTGGTGCACGTGCGGATCAAATTTGTCGCCGGCCGCCGGGTTGACTGCCAACACCTTGTTACGTTCCAGTGCGGCCAGGAGTTGGCGCAGTGTGGCCTGGGCACCGTCGCGAATCTGCTCAATGGTTGCGTCCTTGATGGTCAGGCCAGCCTCAAGGCTGTCAACCACCGGCAACAAACTGTCGGCAAAGCCTTCCACGGCAAACTTTCGCGCCTTCGACATCTCCTCTTCCGCGCGTCGGCGGGCGTTTTCGGTGTCGGCCTTGGCGCGCAGGTACTGATCGGCCAGATCAGCGCTTTTAGCCTGCAATTCAGCCAGGTCAGCTTGACATTTCTTCAGCGCCTCGGCCTCGAAATTGGCGATGGGTGCAGTGATGCTCAGACTGTCTGGCTGATCTGGTGCGGGTGTCGTTGATGTTTCAGGGCTGGCTGGGTAGGGTGTGGGGTCCATCATTGGTGCTGGTTTTGATACAAAGATGCCATGAGTTTGGGGTCTGATGCCATTTTTCAATACCCAAACTACGAATCAGGCCGAAAAACACAAAACCATGCGTGAACCCGCGCCAGCCACCTGGTGGATCAGCAAACGCCAAGCAGTTCCACTTCAAACTTCAGGGTTGCATCCGGCGGGATCACTCCCCCAGCCCCGCGTGCGCCGTAACCCAGTGCAGCGGGAATGATCAGCGTGCGCACACCGCCGACTTGCATGCCGGCAACACCTTCGTCCCAGCCTTTG
Organism: uncultured beta proteobacterium; assembly: GCA_903873485.1. Classification (GTDB taxonomy): domain Bacteria; phylum Pseudomonadota; class Gammaproteobacteria; order Burkholderiales; family Burkholderiaceae_C; genus Rhodoferax. The sequence goes on from CAIQOO010000118.1 coordinate 4,701, forward strand.
ATGACCCTGCCGGCACCCAGGTTGAAGACAAAAGGGCTTTGGTGATCTTTGCTTGAATCAAATTTTGTGCCCTCGATACCGTCCTGATACAGCCAGCCGGTGTAATGCACCGTCACTTCGTGACCAGCCGCAGCGATCTCGCCGGTGCCGATGGTGTTGTCTTCATATTCAAGTCCGGAGGTGGTGATGGTCATGGGAGTTTGGTGTGAGGTAAAAGAAATTGGAGAAAACAAGGCGATCAGGCGGTTTTTTTTGCCTGCGTACCGGCCCACTTGGTGGCAAAGGCCGACAGGTCACCCATGCGCTTGAGCAAGTCAGCGCCCGCTGCAGTGACCAGATAACCCTTGTTGGCGTGGTTGATCAGGTCGGCTTCGCGCAACTCCTTGAGGCGCGTGTTGAGGGTGTTGGGTGTGATGGTGCCGACACTGTCTTGCAGATGGCGAAAGGTCTGGGGATGACCATCACGCAGTGCCCACAGTACACGAATCGCATAACGCGATTCAAGCAGGCTCAGCAATTGACCAATGGCAGCATTTTCTTTGGAACTCATAAGGCAGGTCTCCGTGGGGTGTTGGCAATTTGCCGCAGAACACGATTGTCTTGCGCGGCACGGCGTTGACGACGCACGCTGGTGCAGCGTGCGTTTTTTTAACTATATCGCAAATTTGTGGCGTTGCTATATGTTTTGTAGCTAGTGTCTGAACGAAAAGTCATTTTTCATATAAATATCATATAGTTAGATGACTTTTCTCAAACGAAGATTTCTGCAAAACACCGAATTCAAAAAATAATGAGTCAAATCGGCTTGGACTTTGAACAAAGTTATCCCATCCAACTGTTTTCAGTTGGCGATCGGATAGTGAAATTTCGACGAGGAGGAAGCTTTATGCGTCCTCTTTCTTGGGAATTTTGATTTTTTTTCCCTTCAATACGACGGGATGCC